>JBAYZM010000176.1:0-5294 GCA_041672515.1 Arcobacteraceae bacterium | reverse complement strand
AAAACTTTTTTTATATGATATAATCTTTGTGTTACATTTTTAACAAATAAATATTGGAGAAAGTAATGAGTATAAAAAATATAATTGTAGGAATTGACAGTTCAAATATTGCCAGTGAAGTTTTAAAACGAGCATTTTTAGTCAGCAAAGAAAAAGAAGTTCACCTTACGGTGATTCATGTTATTGAAACAACATTTATGGAGACTTTTTTTACGAATAAAAACAGTGATGAAGTCAAACAACAAATTACGCTAAAAATTGCCCAAGAGGTTCAAAAGTTAAATCAATTTAATGCCAATGTCTCTGTTGAAGTAACTTTAGGCGTAGCATCTGATGAGATTATTCAAAAAGCACAAGCATTAAAAGCCGATTTAATTGTTATTGGTGCAAACTCAAAAGATGATTTAAGCGATAAAGTGTTTGGTTCAACAGCGCACAAAGTGGCACAAAAAAGTAATTTGCCGTTATTGATTGTAAAAAATTCATGCAAAAAAGCGTATGAAAACATTTTGGCTTTCAGTGATTTAAGTGAAGTTTCGCAAAAAAGTATTGCATTTGCACAAGCCTTTTTCAAAGGGGCAACCTTTAAATTGGTACATGCGTACAAACAATTAAGCGATTTTACTTTGACATTTTACAACGCTATAGAAGCCAAAGAGACGTTAAAAGAGAAAGTCAAAGAAGAGACGCTTGAAAACTTTGAAGCCTTTAATAAAAAAGTAGGGATTCAAGATGCCAAACTCATTGAAGCGTATTACAGTTTCAATGATGTTTTATTGGAAACCGCACAAAAACAAGCCAATGATTTAATCATTTTAGGCTCACACGGCGTTAAAGATGCGACTTCATTTATTTATGGTTCGACCTCTTCGTATTTAATTGAAACAGTCAATAGCGATGTTTTAATCTACGTTCCTTTAAAAGACTAACCAGTAAGTAAAGAGAATTTTCTCTTTACTTATGTATTTTCCCCTAAATTCTCTAAGAAATCAAAGCTTTATTTTTATAAACAAGAACAAGCAACTAAGCAAAGTTTTAAATAACATTTCTGTAACATACTTTTAAATATTTAAAAAAAGAGTTGTTATGGAATTGGTTTATTTGTGGGTTGAGGATTATAAGAATATACAAAAGCAGGGGTTTAATTTTTCTCCGAATTTTGAGTGTGAGTTTATTCCAGTTTATGAAGATGAGAAATTATCTGAAAAGAGTGAGTTGAAAATCACTCCGAAAGAAAATCATTTGAAAGATTTTTTTGGTAAAGATATTAATGTTACCGCTATTGTTGGTGAAAATGGGAGTGGGAAAAGTGCTATATTAGATTTATTATTTTTAACATATACTCAATATACTCAAAATAAATACAAATTTATAATATTTTATAAGACTGAAACCACTGTATATTGCCATGCTTCTTTTAGTGATTCTTACTCAGTTCAATGCCAACAATACGAAACTAAACCATTGTCTTTTTTTAACAATAATAAACTAAATATTAAATACTTATCTATTTTAGAAAAAAACTTTATTCATCCTATTCTAAAAAATAAAATTAAAGAAATATATAAAACAAATATATCATATGAACAAAACATATTGATAAACTCCTTAAAGCTGTTTGCAAATCAAAATAAAATTATATTGAAAGATAAAAATATTCATTTTGATGATTTATCATTAAAAATAAACAAAATACTGTTAAGTGACGGTATAGATAAAGAAATTAAGTCAAAATATTTAGATTTTATTAATGTTAATTTTAAAAGTACTACCCCGAAAATATTTAATTATGATTTAAATAGCTTTATAATTATAAATATATTAACTGCATTAGTAAATTACTTCAATGAAACAGATGATTTTGATAAATTTACTGAAATATTTGACGCAACTAATCAAGAAATAACTATGGACAAAATATTATCATTTATTGATCATGAAAAACACACTGATATATGTTCATTATTGGATGATACAAAAAAGGTTTTAGAACAATTGAAACAATTTGATTTTAGTTGTTCAACTTTAGGAACAAGTAAATTATACTATGAAAGCATTATGAATATTAATGAAAAAAAAGATGTTTTAATTGAGTTTATCAAAAAATTTAATTACTTGATAAATTTTTATGATGATACTGGTTATTTAGAGTTTAAAATGTTTGACATAGATTTATACTCAAATAACATAAATTTTAAAGGTTTATCTGATGGTGAAAAAAGTATTTATTCAAAAATAGTAGAAGTAAAATATGAGCTTATGTCTAATGAAATAATGAATATATTTTTACTGGATGAGCCAGATAATTTTTTACATCCCAATTGGTCAAGGGAGTTTATAAAAATACTTCTAGACAATATTAATGATGAAAAAGTTCAATTTATTTTGACTTCCCATTCACCATTCATCCTATCAGACTTACCAAAAGAAAATGTAATATTTTTAGAAAAAGATAAAGAAACAGGAAATTGCATAAATGCTACAAATAAAGTAAATATTAATCCTTTTGGAGCAAATATTCACACTTTACTTTCTCATGGTTTTTTTATGAAAGATGGGCTTATGGGTGAGTTTGCGAAAGAGAAAATTCAATCAATTATAAAATATCATGAAGAAATTTTAGTAAAAGAATTAACTAAAGAAGAAAATAAAAAACAAAGAGAAGAAGAGAAAGAAATTTATGAAAAAGAGTATAAAACTCAATTTTGGCAAATTCAATCAATTATCGGAGATAATTATTTAAAACAAGTGATTAAAAATCATTTAATAGAGATTGAAAAAATTGTTTTGGGAAATGATGAAGCAAAAAAAGAAGAGATAAAAAGATTAAAAGCTCAAATAGAGTTATTGGAAAAATAAAATGTTAAAAATTAAATATTCATTAAATTTAGAAGATAGCTATTATGAAAAAATTGCAAAAAGTAAAGCGGATAAATTTAAAGGTTTAACTTTTGAAGAGTATTACAATAAGCATTATAAAAAAATCTTGATTTATGATTTAAAAGATATTTTGTGTGGAGATTTTGAGAAACTTGTAGAAATTAAGGGTAACCTTGGTAAAAAAGATGAAAAAAATATTAAAAGTTTTTTTAATTATGATAAATCCAAGATAAATAATACTTCACCGTTAATCTCAAAACTACAACCAAAAATATCAAACTTTTTCCAAGAAAATATAGAAGTTCATACGTGTTATTACTGCAATATTGATTTTATAAATATTTTCAAGAAAAACAATAAAACAAAAAATGCGTTTACTTTAGACCATGTTTTAAAAAAAGCCGAGTATCCATTTTTAGCATTGAGTTTATACAATTTAGTGCCTAGTTGTTATGTATGTAACAGTAAAGTAAAAGACCCTAAAATACCATTTGATAAGTTATCTCCAACAAATAAAGATTTTGATTTTGATGAAAAAGTGAAGTTTAAATCATTTATTTCAAATCCAAATCTTCAAATAGAAAAAGAACAAGATTTTTATATAAAACTCATTGAAAATTATTCAAATAAATATGATAAATATATTGAGAGTTTAAATTTAAACGGTAGATATGATTACCATAAATACAAAGTTTTAGAGATGATTCAAAAAAGAAAAGAGTATCCAGATAGTAGAATAAAAGAGTTAGCCAATTTGACTAAAAAAACACAAGAAGAGGTAAAACAAGATTTATTTGGAATTTATATATCTGAAGAGTTGCATAAACGCCCATTGAGTAAATTGATAAAAGATATTAGTGAAGAGTTGGGATTGATATAATATTTTAATAGGTTCTTGAAAACTTGAAAGTTTCCGCCTTTACTTTCTTTTGTTGAAAAGAAAGTAACAAAGAAAGCAACTGCTAAGTTGATGAAGAAGCAGACCCTAAGATTTTAGGATTTTATTTCTGCGTTCAAAAACTCGTAAAAAATGTACATCTAGTACATTTTCTTCCTCAAACAGTTTGAACTGTTCCCCGAAATAAAATCCTAAAATCTTAGCTTCATCAAACGCAGGGGTGAATTCCTATTGTTCTAACTATCTTTTATAAATTGAGACAAGAAAAGTTCTAACCTTAGAAAATCAAATATGCAAATGTCTTTATCCCTTTTTACAAACATCTACAGAAGCTGAGTGTTTGGTTTATCTTTTTGGAAAAGAGTTGCAACTGTTTGAACATAGAAATATGCTGGGAGCATATTTCTATGTGAGTTTTGCGACTCAGAAAAGATAAACCAATAAGCGAAGGAACCCAAAGGGCTTTGAAGCAGTTGGTGGTTTTTGTTTACTTTTTACCACTAAAAAGTAAAAAGCGGAAAGCTTTAGCTTTTCAAGACAATATTCCCTCATAATTTCAAAAAAATAATCTTCAAACCAATGTTTTACTATTAATATGCTAAAATAACCACTTTATAAAAAAGGGTGTAATAATGAAAAAACTTTTTATTTCGATTTTAATAAGTGCAGGTATTGCAAATGCTGGTTTAGTTGATGCGGTGGCATTAACTGTAAATAATGAAGCCATAACTATGTTTGATATTGAAGCCAAAGCGGCACAAACTAAGGGTGACAAAAATGCAGCCGTGAGTATGCTTATTGATGAGTTGTTGTACGAACAAGAGTTAGCCAAACACAATATCAGTGTATCGATGTTTGATATGAATGAATATTTAGAAAGAGTGGCTGCGTCAAATGGGTTAGAACTCTATGCGTTTAAAGCGATTGTTAAACAAAAATATGAAGACTACAGCGTATTTGAAGAAGAGACTAAAAAAAGAATTTTACGAGATAAATTGGTTCAAAAACTTGTACGTGGGAACATTAAAATTGCAACACAAGAAGATTTGGAGCTTTTTTACAACAACAATAAAGGGCAGTTTGCCAGTGCTTCTAAATTTGAAGTCACACAATATGCGTCTAAAAGCCGAACTTCTTTAAATCAAATTATGGCAAATCCAACTGCAAAGTTAGATGACGTCGACAAACAAACGATTGTTTTAGAGCAAAGCACGATTAATGGGCAAGTGAAGTATCTGTTAAACAGTACCAATGCCAAAGCATTTACTCCAATTTTTACCGCCAACCAACACTATATCACGCTTTTTATCAATAAAAAAGAGGGTGAAGTCATTGAAAGTTTTGATTCGGCAAAAGAGAAAATCTTTAATATCATCATGGGACAAAGAGAACAAAAATTTTTACAAGAGTATTTTGAAAAATTAAAAATCACCGCTGATATTAAAGTAATAAGATAAAAGGAATTCGATGTTTGAAGTCATTATTGGTTTAGAAGTCCACGTACAGTTAAATACCA
>JBAYZM010000175.1:0-5306 GCA_041672515.1 Arcobacteraceae bacterium | reverse complement strand
AAGATTCATTTAACAAGTGAAGAGAACCAAGGTACAACGGTTATTTTAGAGTTTGAAAGTTTTGAAAGGATTGAAGATGAATATTAAAAAAGTCGTTAAATTAAGTTTTATCGTTATTGCCGTGTTGGTACTGTTAATCTTTTTTGCCAATACCATTATTTTGTATCAAATTAAAGAGAAAGACAGCTCTAAGAATAATATTTCCAAGCTCGTGTCTATGCAAGAAAATATGAATGCTTTAGTGAAAGATATTTTAAATACGCACTCTCTTGATGAACTTCAAACCATTAAAAATGCCTTTATATTTCATGAAAAAGAGTTTGAAAACATTAAAAAAACTTTTTTTGATAACAATGAAAAAGATGTGGTGGATCTTTTTATTGAAGATATTCACCAACATCCCATTATTGAAACCAATTTAAAGCTCCTGTATGCCAATGAAAAAGAGATTGAAAAATCATTTGACTATATTTTTGAAGTCCAACGTGAAAAAATCAAACTCATACACTTGTTTAATGAACACTATCCAACAGAGAGTACCATACGTAATGACCTTGAAACGACTATTTTAAAAACTAAAAATATTGATCTTATTAAAGATTTTGGGGATATCAAATATTACAGCAAAGAGATGCTTTTTCAACATCAAAATGAAGAGTACTTTACGAAATGGCTTGATGAAATTACTCTGCTTCAAAAATTGCACCCGTCCATTGATTATATGCCATACTATTCAATCGCCAAACAAGTGGGCAACTATATCCTTCAAATCAAAGAGTTGGAAGAACAAGAACACGTTTTACAAAAAGAGATTCACTCGATTGTCAATAACAATAAAAAAATTAATATTTTAATTGAAAACGAGATTACGGCTTTATCAAACGACTTTAGTCAAACGATTAACCAAGTGGTCGTTATTTTACTTTTCCTTACCATTGGTTTTATTGTGATTTTATCCCACAAAGTCAATAAAAATGTGGCACTGAGTTTTGATGAAATTAAACAAAAAGTTGATGATGGACTACAAGAGATTAACAGCTTAAACCAAGAGATAGAAGCCACTCAAAAAGAGGTTGTTTTTAAAATGGGCGCCATTGGAGAAAGCCGAAGTAAAGAGACCGGAAATCATGTTAAACGGGTTGCTCAATACAGTGAATTGTTGGCTTTATACTACGGATTAGAGAAAAATGAAGCCGAATTACTCAAACTGGCAAGTCCTATGCATGATATTGGTAAAGTGGCTATTGCCGATGCTATTTTAAATAAACCTGGGCGTTTTGATGCAACTGAGCGAGCCATCATGGAAACCCATGCCAAATTGGGGTACGAATTACTCAAAGATTCGCAAAGACCTTTACTTAAAATGGCTTCAATTATTGCCCATGAACACCACGAGAAATGGGATGGCTCAGGTTATCCGCAAGGCAAAAAAGCTGAAGATATCCATATTTATGGACGGATAACTGCCTTAGCCGACGTTTTTGATGCCCTTGGAAGTGACAGATGCTATAAAAAAGCATGGGACGATGAGAAAATTTTTAAGCTTTTCAAAGAAGAAAAAGGCAAACACTTTGACCCCAAACTCATTGATATTTTCTTTGAGCATTTAGATGAATTTCTAAAAATCAGAGAAACATTTAAAGACATTTAAAGTGTCAAGAAAATGTCAATACTTTGTACATAACCCATTGAAGATATTCTACTATACTTCTAAAAGTTAATCAATTGATTAACTAAGGATTAACTTTTAGTTATTTCTTTTATGTAAAAATACCAATCAATAATCAAGGAGCTTCATGCAACTTTCCGCACAATACCGTCTTATTTTAGTCAGTTCAGTTTTATTAACTGCCTTTTACAATTTCTCTTTTTTTAATAATGTTATTCAAGTCTATCCACTCCATGGATTAAATATTATATATTTTATGAGTATTGGTATCACACTGTTTTTATTTATTATCTTTTTATTTGGCTTACTTGCTTCTAAATATACCACCAAGCCATTTCTTATTTTTGTTTTCATGGTCTCCTCGTTTACGGCGTATTTTATGGATACGTATCATGTCATTATTGATTACAGTATGATTCAAAACTCACTGCAAACAAATTTAAATGAATCTCTTGATTTATTCAGTATTGAACTGCTTTTATATATTTTACTTTTGGGCATACTTCCTTCGTATTATATCTATACACAAAAACTTGACTATCAACCTTTTAAACAAGAACTTTTTTTTAAACTCAAAGTTATCACTCTAACACTGGGGCTTATTGTAATTATTATTTTAAGTTTTAGTAAGTTTTATACCTCATTTTTCAGAGAACACAAAACGCTTAAATATCATGCCAATCCGAGTTATTGGCTTTTTAGTATTGTAAATTATACTAAAAAGAGTTTGGTTAGTGGAGAAATTATTGTTAAACCCTTAGGTAAAGATGCCACCATTAATGAAACCTCGACGAATAAAAAAGAACTTATTATTTTGGTTGTAGGAGAAGCAACAAGAGCCGATAGATTTTCACTCAATGGATATGAAAGAGAAACCAATCCTTTACTTAAAAAAGAGGATATTATAAATTTTTCCAATATATCCTCTTGTGGAACATCAACAGCACACAGTGTGCCTTGTATGTTCTCCATTTATACTAAAGATGAATACGACTACAAAAAAGGGATTACAACTGAAAATGTTTTAGATGTTTTAACCCACACCAAAGACGTTAATGTCTTGTGGAGAGACAATAACTCTGATTCCAAAAATGTTGCTTTAAGAGTACAATATGAAGATTTTAAAACCTCAAAAACCAATACGATTTGTGAAGATGGAGAGTGTAGAGATGAAGGAATGATTGTAGGTTTAGATAAATACATTGAAAAAAGTCAAGGAAAAGATATTCTCATCGTACTTCATCAAATGGGAAATCATGGACCAGCCTACTACAAACGGTACCCAAAAGAGTTTGAGAAGTTTACGCCCGTGTGCAAAACCAACCAGTTGGAAAAATGCACCAAAGAGGAGGTCAATAATGCCTATGACAATGCTATTTTACACACCGATTATTTTTTATCTGAAGTCATTAATTTCTTAAAACCTTATTCAAAAACTTATGAAACTGCCATGATTTATATGGCAGATCACGGGGAGAGTTTAGGAGAAAATGGTTTATATTTACATGGTGTTCCTTATTTTATGGCACCCTCAACACAAACTCACGTAGCCTCTGTGATGTGGTTTGGTGAGAGTTTAAAAAAAGAGTACGATACCGAAAAACTAAAAACATATAGCCATGAAGCTTTTTCGCAAGACAATCTTTTTCACACTCTTTTAGGGCTTTTTGAAGTTGAAACAGAAGTCTATGAACCCACCATGGATATGTTAAATCCTATTAGAAAAGATGAGGCAACGAAATAACAATGAGAAATCAACCCAAATACCACTTTTTTAAAAATACCCAGTATGCTTTAGCTGGATTAAAAGATGTCATTAAAACCGAAAGCTCATTTAAAATTGAGCTTTTAATTGTGCTGATTTTATTGCCTGTCATTATTTTAATAGAGACATCACTGACCAATAAATTAGTCATGTTTATTACTATAATGGGAATGCCACTGGCGGAAACCATAAACAGTGCCATTGAACGAGTCGTTGATTTAGTCACGTTAGAACACCATGCCATGGCAAAAAGGGCAAAAGATGTAGGCAGTAGTATTGTGTTTATCAGTATTTTTATTTTTATTATCACATGGAGTACTCTACTTATTTCCAAATTGTAAAGAAATTGTCAAGCAATTATAAAGAAATTGTAAATATTTTATTCAATGCTATTTAACTGCTACTTATAAGTGTCATAATTTGTCATTATATTTAAGTTTTATTCTCTTGCTTTAAAAAAATGATACAGCGTTGTAAAACTTAACGACTATTTATTATGTTAAGGATTTATATGACAAAGCTTTTGCTGGTTGAAGATGATAATGAAATGGCAAGCTTTATAAAAAGTTATTTATCTAAGTACAACATTGAAACAAAAGTAGAGTTAGATGTAAGTGAAATTATATTTTCTATCCAAAATAATGACTTTAATATTGTTGTTTTAGATATAAATTTACCTGCTTGTAGTGGCTTAGAAATTTGCCAGAAAATTCGTCAGATTTGCCAAATACCCATTATTATCTCCAGTGCAAGAGGTGAGATAAGTGACAAAGCAATTGCTTATGAAAAGGGGGCGGATGACTATCTCGCAAAGCCGTATGAACCAAGAGAACTTGTTTTAAAAGTGGAAGCTATACTTAAAAGATGTAAGCGTAGTAGCAAAAATTTTGCCATTTTAGATAACTGTTTAACTGTAATTATTGATGGCATTTCATACGATTTTAATAGAAGTGAATTTGATATTGTTAAATATTTAATTAATAATAAAAACAAAATAGTCACGAGAGAAGAGTTACTCAATTGTACTCCTGAATTGCATTATGACTCGCAAAATAGAATGATAGATGTTTATATCAGTAAAATCAGACAAAAACTACAAGATGATTCCAAAAATCCAAAATTTATAAAATCTATCTGGGGAAGTGGTTATAAATGGATTATGTAGCTTTACGAAAAAAACTGATTATACATACCATTTTAGTCTTTTTTGTGGCAACTGTTATTATTGCTTTGGTTCATATAGACCCATACTTTTTTGGTTTACACCCGTTTGAAGAGGTAGCAGAACTTATTATTATTATTTATCTTTTGTACCATACGGTTAATCTTACTTATATGGTGGATAAAACAGTAAAAGCGTTAAAACAAAAGAATTTGGATTATCAAAAATTATTAGAGAATCAAAAAAGAGTTTTACAAAACACCAGTCATGAACTTAAAATGCCCATTGCAAAGGGAAAATTTGCATTAGAACTTTTAAAAGACGATCCTGAAATATATACACAAAAGCTCCAAAAGATTTTTTTAAATATGGAAAAAATTACAGAAGATATTTTATTGAGTGAAAAATTAGATACCATTGATGCAAAATTTACTTTTGAAGATATATATCCCAGTGCTTTAGTGTATGAAACTCTTAATTATATGCTTGTTGAACCCATAGATGAGAGGATAAAAATAGATTTAGAAGAGGACTTTTTAATTAAATGCAATGTTAAGTATATGCCAGTTGCCCTCAAAAATTTGCTTGATAATGGTATGAAGTACTCAAATAACAATCAAGTGGTTCTTAAAATTTCTCAAAAAGCCATAGAGATAATAAGCCAAGGAGACGCTTTAAAAAAAGATTTGGAATACTATATAAAACCATTT
>JBAYZM010000174.1:0-5311 GCA_041672515.1 Arcobacteraceae bacterium | reverse complement strand
TTTTTTCAATTCCAATTTTAAAATTCTCCAAACTTCTTTGCGTTTGAGCTCCCCAAAAATGGCTTGAACTCACTTTAACTTCACCCATGGTGTCTTTTTCGATTCGATAATCCATCGTCGTTCTCCTTGTGCCAAATCGTAGTGTAATTTATAACATAACTTTGGCTAAATATCGATGTAAAAAGAGTTTTTTTGATTTTATTGCATTTCGTGATATAATAAAAATCCTAGAGTAATATAAGGAAGTTAAATGAAAAATTATACCTTTGAAACCTATGCAGAACTTTTTGAACACTTAACCCAACTTCCTAATAATCCTTTTTTTTTGAACTACTTAAAAGAGGATGAATATCAAAGTATCAGTACACGGGAGTTTGAAAAAAAGGTCTCTTATTTGGCTTTGGCGCTTAAAGATATTGGCATACAAAAAAACGATTGTGTGGCACTGTTTGCTAAACCACGTCCTTGTTGGCTTATTTTTGATTTTGCTTTACAACTTATTGGGGCAATCAGTGTGCCTTTATTTGAAGATATTTCGCAAAAAAACTTTGATTTTGAACTTAAAGACAGCAATATTCGCACTCTTTTTACCGATCACACCCGTTATATTTACGATATTCCCGAAGAAATTTTAATTGTGGGTTGTCATATCCAAGCCAACAATAAACGCTTTATTACCGTTCAAGAACTCCTAAAAAAAGGGGAAGAACTCTATAAAACACAACATTTAGAAATCAAAAAAATGATTCAAGCGGTTAAAAAAGAGGATATTTTCAGTATTGTTTACACCAGTGGTAATACGGGTATTCCTAAAGGGGTGGAACTCACCCATGCCAATATTATCTCTCAATTACACGATATTAATGCCTATTTTAAGGTAAAACCTTACTATAAAGCCCTCTCATTTTTACCCTTAGCTCATATATTTCAACGAACCGTGATGAGCTTTTATTTAAGTCATAACTTAAGTATCTATTTTGTCGATGACGTGCAAACCATAGGGCAACTGATGAAAAAAGTGCAACCAAATATTATTACGGTTGTGCCTCGATTACTTGAAAAAATATTTGCCAAAATGGAAGAAAAAGTGCAACTGCAAAGTGGAATTAAAGGTTGGATTGCTCAAAAAGCATTTCAAAGAGCCTTAAAAAAACCACACACGCAACACACTTTTTTAGATACCATCTATTCAAAATTGGTCTATTCAAAATTTTTAGAGAGTTTTGGAGGGCATTTAGATATTGTCGTAACTGGCGGGGCTTCTTTAAACAAAGAGTTGTACAACTTCTTTTTAAATATCGGTTTGCCAGTGTATCAAGGGTATGGTCTGACTGAAACTTCCCCTGTAATTTGTGTGAATTACCCTAAACACAACAAAGCAGGTACGTGTGGCAAAGCTTTAAAACATGTGAAAGTCAAACTGGCTTCGGATAATGAGTTGCTGGTACAAAGTCCTGGTGTGATGAAAGGCTACAAAAATCAACCCTTGCTGACACAAGAAGTCATCGATAAAGAGGGGTGGTTTCACACCGGAGATTTGGCTTTTATTGATAAAAAAGGCTACATAACCATACTAAGCCGAAAAAAAGAGTTACTTAAAACTTCTACGGGTGAATATATCAACGCCGTACTTATTGAACAAGAACTTTGTAAATCCAACTACATCGACTATGCAGTCGTCATTGCCAATGACAAAAAATATGTCTCTGCACTTCTTTTTGTCAATCAAGAGTTGGCTATTGACAATGAAGCCGAAGCCTTTTATAATTTAGATACAATAAAAAGTGCCATCCAAAATCATATTGAAAAAATCAATTCAGATTTAAACAAATGGGAAAAAATCGTTAAGTATTCTTTGGTTACCAAAAAGATTTCAATTCAGACGGGAGAGTTAACCCCTTCCATGAAAATACGAAAAAATGAGGTTGAAAACCTATACCGTACTACCATAGAAAGTATGTACTAAAGGAGATACTATGAAAGAGAGAATTGCAGTTATTTCAGGGCTTAGAAGCCCCATTGCAAAAGCGTATGGAAAACTCAAAAACATTGAAGCCGATACCTTGGGCTCAATTATTGCCAAAGAGTTGGTGCTTCAAGTGGGCATCGATTATAAGGCGTACGATGAAGTCATTATTGGTAATGTTGCCCAACCTGCCAATGCTGCGAATATGGCAAGAGTACTTGCGCTACGTGCGGGGTTTCCAATTTCAACCCCTGCGTATACTGTTCATCGAAATTGTGCTTCGGGGATGCAAGCCATCAGTTCAGCCATTGCCAGTATTCACGCTCAAGAAGGAAAACTCTACTTAGTGGGTGGTGTGGAATCTATGAGCAACATTCCTATTTTATACAGCGATAATTTGCGTAATTTAATGATAGGATTATCCAACAGCAAAACATTTTTAGCCAAAATAGCGTTACTTAAAAACTTTCGACCCGATTTTTTAAAACCCGTTATGGGCTTAGTTTCTGGCTTAACCGATCCCATTAGTGGGCAAATTATGGGATTAACCGCTGAAATTTTAGCCAACGAGTTTAAAATTTCAAAACAAGAGCAAGATACCTTTGCTTTAAACTCTCATTTAAAAGCACAAAAAGCCATAGAAACGGGCGTTTTAAAAGATGAAATTTATCCTATTATTACCAGTAATGACTCCATCATTTACGACGATGACGGCATTCGTTGGAATCAAACGCTTCAAGCTTTGGAAAAACTCAAACCCTTTTTTGATAAACAAAATGGCACAGTAACTGCCGGAAACTCCTCGCAAATTTCCGATGGAGCGTGCATGTTAAGTATTTGCAGCGAATCGCATGCCAAAGAGTTAGGCATTAGACCTTTGGGTTATATTAAAGATTTTGCTTACGCAGGACTAGAAGCTCATAAAATGGGATTAGGTCCCATTTATGCCACGAAAAAACTGTTCGATAAAACCAATATGCGTTTAGAAGACATTGATTTAATCGAGATGAACGAAGCTTTTGCAGCCCAAGTTCTTGCCAATATTAAAGCGTTTAATTCAGAAGAATTTTGTAAAAAAACTTTCAATAGCGCCAAATTGGGAGAAATCAATGAAGATCGACTCAATGTCAATGGAGGAGCCATTGCCCTTGGACATCCTGTGGGAATGAGTGGAGCAAGAATTGTATTAAGCGCACTTAAAGAGTTAAAACGACGTAATTTACAAACAGGACTTGCCACTCTTTGCGTAGGTGGTGGACAAGGTGCATCATTTTTATTGGAGGCAAACTAATGCAAAAAAACAATCTACAACTTACTGTTCATAAGAACATTGCCACCCTCGTTTTTGATATGCATAATTCCACTGCCAATACCCTCTCACAATCGGTTTTAGAAGAGTTAGAAACGCGGTTAAATGGCATTAAAAATGACACCTCAATTAAAGTGTTACTCATAAAAAGTGCCAAAGAAAATATGTTTATTGCGGGGGCGGATATTAATGAGATTTTGCCTATGACCAACGAAAAAGAGATCTATGCGTATTTAATGAAAGTCGATTCTATTTTTACAACCCTCGAAACCTTGCCCTACCCCAGTGTTGCCATTATCAATGGTGCGTGTATGGGAGGTGGTTTAGAATTAGCGTTGTGTTGCACTTACCGCTTGGCAACGGAACATGAAAAAACAAAACTCGCTTTTCCGGAAGTCAAATTAGGATTTTTCCCTGGATTTGGAGGAACACAACGTTTACCCAAAATTGTGGGTCTTACCAACGCCTTAGAACTGATTTTACAAGCCAAAGAACTCAATGCCAAACAAGCCTATAAAATTGGCTTAGTCAATGAATTTTTTGCGGCTGGATACACCGAATTTCGAGTCAATGAATTTATAGACAAACTCCTTGCTAAAAAAGTACACGTAAAAAAACCATTTCGTTGGCTTGAATATTGCCGATTTGGCAGAGAATTTATTTTTAAAAAAGCCTTAGAAAACATGCAACAAAAAGTGCACCCAAAATATTTTGGACCCTACGCAGCACTGGATGTCATACATCATACGTTTAAAAGACCGCACTCTTTTGGTATTCAAATTGAAGCCAAAACCTTTAGCGAAATTGCTGTTACGCAAGAGTCTAAAAACTTAATTCAACTTTTTTTAACCTCTCAAGAACTCAAAAAGGAGTATGAAAATAAAGCCTTAAAAGAAAAAATCTCGCAAACAGCGGTTATTGGAAGTGGCACTATGGGCAAAGGCATTATTTGGCTTTTTAGCCAATATGCCAACGATGTTCGGATTAAACTTCGCGATTTAAAACACGTTCAAGAACTTTTAAACGATGTGTCCAAACTCTATGACTATTTTATAAAAACCAAAAAAATGACCAAAAAACAAGTAGATTTTAAACTCAATCACTTAAGTTATACACAAGAGTACAAAGGATTTAAACTTACACATTTGGCACTTGAAGCCATAGTAGAAGATGAAAATGAAAAAATAAAAACTTATAAAAACTTAGAAACCAGCTTAAATAAAAAAGCCATTATTGCCACCAATACCTCTTCGATTTCAATTGAAAAACTGAGTTTAGGTGTGAATAACAAAGCAAACTTTTTGGGGATGCATTTTTTTAATCCGGTGCATAAAATGCCTTTAGTTGAAGTCATACCCTCGTCTTTGACTTCCAAAATTACGCTTGAAAAAAGCTTTGAATTTTTACGACGATGCGGAAAAACTCCTATTTTAGTCAATGATTGTGCAGGATTTTTGGTCAATCGAGTGTTGCTTCCCTACATCAACGAAGCCGGATATATTTTAGAAGATGGTTCAAGTATTGCCAAAATAGATGCCACGCTCAAAGAGTTTGGTATGCCCATGGGTGCTTTTGAACTCGCCGATGTCGTAGGAATTGATGTGGGATATAAAGTTGCCACCATCTTAGAGCAATCGTACGGTAACCGCATGAAAGTGTGCCGCATTTTAAACCATGTGTACAATGAGTTAAAACTTTTAGGACAAAAAAGCCAAAAAGGGTTTTATTGCTACTCTAAAAATAAAATAAGCCAAGTCAATACCGAAATTGAAAAACAAATTCACAGCACTAAAATAGTCACCACTCAAGATATTTTAGACAGAGCTTTGTTTATTATGGTCAATGAAGCCAGTCGTTGTTTGGAAGAAAATATCATCAGCAACGCTTCATATTTAGACTTTGCCATGATAGCAGGAACGGGTTTCCCCGCCTTTCGAGGGGGAATTTTAAAATATGCCGACAGTGTTGGTATAGAGTATGTGATTAAAAAACTCGAAGAGTTTGAAAAACATTATGGAGAGCGTTTTACGCCCAGT
>JBAYZM010000173.1:0-5342 GCA_041672515.1 Arcobacteraceae bacterium | reverse complement strand
TCGTCTCGTTTTAAGAAGTCTTCTCGGTAGTGAGCTCCTCTTGATTCAGTTCGTTCACGCGCACCTTTTGCCACACATAAAGCCACTTTTAACATTCGTGGAACTCTGTAAGCTTCTTCAAGCTCAGGATTTCCTGCTCTTACTTTTGATTTAACATTGATGTTTTTTGTTTTTTGTAATAACTCTTTTAACTCTTCAACAGCCGCTGCTAAATTAACACCATCTCTGAATATACCGACTTTTTCGTCCATAAGTTCTTTCATTCGGTTTTTAATTTTGAAAATATCTTCGCTTCCATTGTAGGCTAAGATTTCATCTAAATAGCTGTCTTGTGCATCTACAAACTTTTGAATGGTTTTTGTTGGAATCGTAACGTCATTGTTTAAACAATAATCAGCAAAATAGTTACCAATAATCATTCCTGCAACAACCGTTTCTGAAACCGAGTTTCCACCCAATCGGTTAAACCCGTGCATATCCCAACACGCAGCTTCTCCACACGCAAATAATCCACTTAAGTTTTGAGATTCTCCGGTTGGTTTGGTTCGTATACCACCCATTGAGTAGTGTTGCATTGGAAGAACTGGCGCCCAACCTTTTGGTCCTTCAGTTGCCGGATCAATTCCGTTGAAAATCATACAAATTTCTTGTACGTCTCTTAAATTTTTCTCAATATGCTCTCGTCCTAAAATAGAGATATCCAACCAAATGTGGTATCCATACGGTGAAGGAACCCCTTTTCCATTTCGGATATGTTCAATCATTCTTCTTGAAACAACGTCTCTTGAAGCGAGTTCTTTTTTCTCTGGTTCATAATCTGGCATAAATCGGTGACCGTCAACGTCTCTTAAAATTCCACCATCACCTCGACACCCTTCAGTTAATAAAATTCCTGATGGTACGATTGGAGTTGGGTGAAATTGAACGGCTTCCATATTTCCTAATGTTGCAATTCCTGTTTCAAGGGCAATGGCTTGACCTGTTCCTTCACAAATAACCGCATTGGTTGTTTGTTTAAAAACTCGTCCATATCCACCTGTCGCAATACAAGTTCCCTTAGCAACATACGCTTCTAAATCGCCTGTAATTAAATCTCGTACAATGGCACCATAACATCTTCCATCTTCGTGAATTAAGCTTAACGCTTCTTTTCTGTCTCTGATATCAACATTATGTTTTAACGCTTCATTGGCAACACCAAATAACATCGTGTGTCCCGTTGCATCTGCGGTATAACAGGTTCGCCATTTTTTAGTTCCACCAAAATCTCTTGATGTAATTAACCCATGTCGGTCAGCATCTTCTGTAATCGTTGTTTTTTTCGCATTAATAACGGCTTCTCTTGAACCCTCACGAACTCTCGTCCAAGGCACACCCCAAGAAGCTAACTCTCGAATGGCTTTTGGTGCTGTGTGTACGAACATACGTGCTACTTCTTGGTCACATCCCCAATCTGAACCTTTAACCGTATCAGCAAAGTGTAAATCTTCATTATCACCATCTGACATTTTAGAGTTACCTAAACTCGCTTGCATCCCACCTTGAGCAGCTGCACTGTGTGAACGTTTAACAGGAACTAATGACAATACAACCGTACTTAAGCCTTTTTTTTGTGCAGCAACTGCGGCTCTTAAACCTGCAAGTCCACCACCAATAACCAATGCGTCACAGTAATTAATTTTCATTATGCAATTCTCCCTGTCGTTTTATATTCAATAACCATAGCAGTTGGCACATATTTTTGTCCCACTGTTCCAGCTTGAGCATTTTCCATACCAATTTTCATGTAAGCCGCCAATGTTGCAAATCCTAATACTAAGAAAAATACAGTCAGAATTTTTTTAAGTTTTTTCAATTTTGCACGAGATGCTTTGGGGTCTTTCCCATCAAACCAACCCCACTTAACACAGAGTCTGTAAAGTCCAATGGTTCCATGGAATTCTACGGCTAATAATAAAAGGATATACAATGGCCACATCCACTCACTCCAAACTCTGTCCGCACTTTCGTATGGACCAATATCAGCAGAGTTGGTCATAATAATGTAGAGGTGAACTGAACCTAAAAAGAACATAGCAAAACCAGTAAATGCTTGTGTAAACCATAATTTGGTGTCTTCATGACCCATATTATTGGCATGCGCCTTCATTACTTGGTACTGTTTAAAGTTACCTGGAAGTTTTCTCATTCCCATGGCAGCATGAGTAATAAAGATAATAAATATTGCTAAAGCTGCAATGGTTACTAATAAAGGACTTCCACCCTCGATGATGAAACTTCCCTCTAAAAATTTAGTAACAGAATACATAAAATCTTTACTAATTAAAATCGAAGACACTAAAAGCATATGTCCCCACATAAAAAGACCCAGAATTAATCCTGTTGCACTTTGGATATAATCCAGTTTCGCAGGCATTCTACTTTTTTTTCTCTCAACTGTTTTGCCTAAATAACCTTCTATTAGGTCACTCATAGTTAATCCTTTCATTGGTTGTGTTTTAACACATAATACTATTCAAAACTTATGTAACATAAGTGTAAGTTATCAACAGTATTGCTGTAGTTAAATTTTGTAGCATAAGAATAGCAAAACAATGCTTGAAATGCAATTATATTTTTAAGAAAAAGTGAGAAAGAATTAGAAAAAATATCGCTCATAAAGCCCTTTATTAAGGGCTTTTGAGGATTGTATAAAGGGAGTTGGGTGAATAGAAATAATCCTAAAAATTAGTGTTACTTTCTAACACATTTGACTATTTAATAAATAAAGAATCGACCGATATTTTGACTAAGTCAAAAATACCATCAATACTTGGAATCGGAATGAAAAATAAGACCGCTGATCCAATACCACCCCACACAATTAAAATCGCAACCAAAGCAATGGCATAGGTTGAAATTCGTGAGTCGTCAAAGTTTTCTTCTTCAAATTGTTTGTTTTTTGGATAGAAATACATCATCGCAATTAACTTAAAGTAGTAGTAAATTGAAACCGCTGTTGCTAAGATAGCATAAATGGCCAAATAGATGTATCCTGCACTAATGGCTTCTGTGAAAACATACAATTTCGCAATAAATCCAATGGTTGAGGGAATCCCTGCTAATGAGAATAAGAAAATTGTCATCATTGCTGCTAAAAAGGGTCTTTCTTGTGCCAAACCTTTAAAGTCATCGTAGGTAACTCTGACACGAGTTTGGGCAATAATGTGTGACACCAATCCAAAAGCACCAATGGCTGTTAATAAATAGGCAATCAGATAAAACAGAATCGAATAGGCACTTTGAATATTTTCACCAATGGCAATAAATCCTAACAGTAAATACCCTGTGTGTACAATAGATGAAGCCGCCAACATTCTTTTTACAATTTGTTGTGTTAAGGCTAACCATGTTCCTAACGTTAAAGTAAACAAAATTAACACCGTTAAAATTGGGTCCCAGAAATCTTGCATTGAAGGGAAACTTTGTAAAAATGCTCGTAAGAAAAATGAGAAAATAGCAACTTTAAATACCGATGCCATGTACGCTGTTACTAAAATTGGCGCACCTCGGTAGACGTCCAATACCCATGATTGGAATGGGAACGCTGCAATTTTAAAGATGAACGTAAATAAAATCAGTGTAATTCCAATGTACACTAAAGTCAATTCATTGTTTTCATGTGTGGTTATAAAAGTTGAAAGCTCAGCTAAATGAGTTGTTCCGGTTGCTCCAAAAATCAATACTACCCCTAAAAGATAAAACGCTCCAACAAATGATCCTAAGACTAAATATTTAAAAATAGCTTCGATTCGTTTGTCATTATCGGTATTAAATCCTACTAAAATATAGACTGCAAATGAGGCAATTTCTAGGGCGATGTAGGCCGTGACTAATTCGTTTGCATTGGCAAGCAACATCATTCCAAAGAGTGAAAACATTAAAATACTGAAAAACTCACCTTTGATGAAATTTCGTTCTTGTGCGTAGTGTTCACCAATTAAAATAATCAGTAATGTCCCTGTAATAAGAGCAATATTGAAGAAATTGGCATAGGTGTCAAAAATCAGTAAATCGTAAAAATACTCACTGTACGGAAGCAATGAAAATGACTCTCCGGCTGGGTAAATTGAAAAACCTAAGGCTAAAAGTAAAAACAGTATTGAAACGACAATATGATTTTTAATGCTGTATCGGTCGTACATACTTAAAAACATTAATGCCAATGCCCCAATTAAAACCGTAAGAACGGGTAAAATATTCATAATTTCCATCATTTTACAGCTCCTAGTTTTAATATATCGGTTAAATAGTGGGTCACTGAGGGCTCAAATTTATCCATAAAAGGTTCTGGATAAATCCCCATTAAAAATACCAGAATAACCCAAGGGGCTAATCCAATAATCTCTTTGACTTTTAAATCTCTCATTTTTAAAGCGGGTCCTTCTTTTTTTTGTAAAATAGCTCGTTGGAACATCCATAACATGAATGAAGCAGCTACTAAGACGGTAACGGCTGCGATATACCCCATGATATGATTAAATTCATACACTCCAAAGATAATCAATAATTCCGCCACGAAGCCATTGGTACCCGGTAATCCTACGTTCGCAAAAAGCATAATGGCAAAAATAAAGGTAAAAATAGGGGCTTGTTTTGCAATGCCTCCTAAGTCTTTAATGGTTTTTAAGCCCGTTTGGTCGTATAACACACCAATGAGTAAAAACAGAGCTCCTGTTGCAATGGCATGGGCAATGACTAAGTATAACGCTCCTCCAATCCCGTATTCATTGAGTGAGAAAATCCCTGCTGCAATAAATGAAAGGTGAGACGCGGATGAATAGGCAAACATACGTTTAATATCATCTTGCATCAATGCGGCAATTCCAAAATAGATTAAACCAAACAGACCAATAAATACAAACCAGCTTGAAAACTGAATGTAAATATCAGGGAAAAGTGGAATCATAAATCGAACAACCGCATAAATCCCTAATTTTGCCA
Organism: Arcobacteraceae bacterium; assembly: GCA_041672515.1. Lineage (GTDB taxonomy): Bacteria > Campylobacterota > Campylobacteria > Campylobacterales > Arcobacteraceae > Marinarcus. The sequence goes on along the minus strand of JBAYZM010000173.1, from coordinate 359 downwards.
TAATAGAAGAGAGTAAAAATACTGCTCCTGTTGGAGCATTTTTATAGGTGTCCATAATCCACGTATGAAACGGAAATAGAGGAATTTTAATCGCAAATGCGGTTAAAAACGCTAAAAATAACCAAAATTTCTCTTGATATGAAAAGGTGGTAATCAGAGTTAAATCTGAGTATTGAAAACTCCAAACACCAAATTCTCCAAAATAGGCTACTCCCAAATAAATGATGGCAACAAACATCATAAGTGACCCAAACATGGTGTAAACGGTTACTTTAATGGTGGTGAATATTTTATTACCACTTCCGAAGTTTCCAATCATTAAGAAAACAGGTAAAAGCATAACTTCCCAAAAGAAGTAA
>JBAYZM010000172.1:0-5342 GCA_041672515.1 Arcobacteraceae bacterium | reverse complement strand
TACAATTCCAAATCCTAATTTTTCTAATTCTGGTAATAGTCCTGATTCTTTTAAATATAATTCAGCCACTTTTGAACCTGGTGCTAAAGATGATTTAACCCATGGTTTTCTTGTAAGCCCTAGTTCATTTGCTTTTTTAGCTAATAATCCAGCTGCAACAACATTTCTAGGATTTGATGTATTTGTACATGAAGTAATTGCTGCAATTAAAACAGCACCATCTGGCATAACATCATTAGAAATTGTAATATGTTTAGAAATTCCTGCTGCTTCTAAAGTTGAAACAGGAAGTAATTTATGAGGTTGAGAAGGACCTGCTAGTGTTCTTGTAACTGTTGATAAATCAAATTCAATTGTTCTTGCATAAGTAGCATGTTCAAAAGCATCTGCCCATAAACCATTGGCTTTAGCATACGCTTCTACCAATTTAACTTGTTTTGCTTCTCTACCTGTTATTTTTAAATAATCAATAGTTTTGTCATCAATAGCAAACATCGCAGCACTTGCACCATATTCAGGAGTCATATTAGAAATAGTTGCTCTATCTCCTAAATCAAGATATTTAATACCAGTTCCAAAGAATTCTAAATATGCAGAAATAACATTGTTATCTCTTAAGTAAGAAGTCATAGAAAGTGCAATATCTGTAGCGGTTATTCCTTCAGCTCTAACACCAGTGATATTTACACCAATGATTTCAGGAACCCTCATATAAGAAGGATTTCCTAACATTACGTTTTCAGCTTCTAACCCACCAACACCAACAGCAATAACACCAAGTGCATCAACGTGAGGAGTATGTGAGTCAGTTCCAACTAATGTATCAGGAGATGCAATGCCATCAATATTGTGAACAACTGGAGACATTTTTTCTAAGTTAATTTGGTGCATAATTCCATTACCGGGAGGAATAACATCAACGTTATTAAATGCTTCTTTAGTCCAGTTAATAAAGTGAAATCTGTCTGCATTTCTTCTGTCTTCGATGTCTCTGTTTTTTTGGAAAGCATCGGGGTCAAATCCACCACACTCAACAGCAAGTGAGTGGTCAACGATTAATTGTGTAGGAACAACAGGATTGACTTTTTGTGGGTCTCCCCCTTTTAAAGCAACGGCTTCTCTTAACCCTGCAAGGTCAACGAACGCTGTAAGTCCAAGAATGTCGTGGCAAATAACACGTGAAGGGAACCAAGGGAAATCTTTGTCGGTTCTTTTTTCGATTAATTGAATGAGTGAATCTTTTAAATCAGCACTGGGGCATTTTCTGATTAAGTTTTCTGCTAATACTCTTGAAGTGTAGTTAAGTTTTGCAAAAGAACCAGGTGTAATCTCTTCAACAGCAGATTTTACATCATAATACTTAACACCATCAACACCAGCGAGGTCTTTGAGATATTTTTCGTTTGTCATATTTTTATATCCATATTAATAAAGTTTAAAGGGAATTTGGCAATTGCCACCAGTTTTACGTTAGCGTAGACGCTAACGTAAAATCTTTTAAATAAGTTAAATTATTTTCTTTTATCCATTGGTACGAATTCTCTTGGTTCAACACCAGTATATTCAGAATTAGGTCGGATAATTTTATTATTTGCTCTTTGTTCAAATGCGTGTGCAGCCCATCCAGCAGCTCTTGACATAATAAATAATGGGGTATAGTATAATCTTTCAATTTCCATGTAGTGGTAAATTAATCCACCAAAAAAGTCGATATTATCGGGTAAACCTTTTTCAGCTTTTACTTTGTCTCGAATGGCATGAGCAATATCAAACAGTTTAGGGTCAGAAGTTTCTAACTCTTTTAATTCATTGGCTAATTCAAAACCAACAGGTGATCTTGGGTCTAAGTTTCTGTAAACTCTGTGACCAAATCCCATGATTTTTTCTTTTTTAGCAAAGAGTTCATCGACTGATTTTAATGCATGTTCAACATTATCAAAACCAAGTACAAATTTAATCGCAACTTCATTTGCTCCACCATGTAAATGACCTTTTAACGTACCAATACCTGTAGTCATACAAGAGTAAATGTCTGATAATGTAGAAGCAGTAATTCTGTTTGCAAATGTAGAAGCATTGAATTCATGTTCTGCATATAATGTCAACATCGCATTCATCGCTTTTACTTCTACAGCTAATGGTTTAGTCTCTTTTAATCTCTCTAAAATATATCCAGCAATAGTAGTTTCTTCAGATTTTAAACAAATCTCTTTACCATTTTTGTGCCAGTGGTGCCAGTAAACTAAAAATGATGGAAAAGCCCCTAAAAGTCTAATGATTTTATCCATTTGGTCAGAAAAATCTTCTGCTTCTGGTTCAACACATCCTAAAGCCGAAGTGGCTGTTCTCATAACATCCATTGGGTGAGAAGAAGCGGGAATTGCTTTTAAGACTTCTTTAACTGAAATAGGTAACTCACGTCCAGCGATAATTTTTCTTTGAAATGCTTTTAATTGTGTTTTATTTGGTAATTCGCCCACCAATAAAAGGTACGCAACCTCTTCAAAATCTGTTTTTAAAGCCAAATCTTGAATGGCATATCCTCTATAGTTAAGACCGTTTCCTAATCCACATGTACAAATTGCCGAACTTCCAGCTGTAATACCTGCTAATCCACTCATATTATCTCCTTAGTTTAATTCTGTAGTATTTATTTAATAAAATAAAGCGAAATTATTTCGCTTTACTTTTTGCAAAAAGTGCATCCATTTTTTTCTCATAATCATGGTAACCTAACATTTCATACAGTTCCATTCGTGTTTGCATGGTGTCTAACGTACCAGATTGAGTCCCTTTTTCTCTTAAATCTTTATAGACATTTAATGCTGCTTTATTCATTGCTCTAAATGCCGATAATGGGTAAAGAACCATTGAAATACCAACACTTGCTAACTCTTCAGTTGTGAACATTGGCGTTGCTCCAAATTCAGTAATATTGGCTAATACAGGAACTTTAATGACATCAGTAAACTCTTTGTACTCTTTTAATGTGTGAATGGCTTCTGCAAAAATCATATCCGCTCCTGCTTCAACGTACGCTTTTGCTCTGTCAATCGCAGCTTGTTGTCCTTCAGACGCGTGTGCATCTGTTCTTGCCATAATGACAAATTCTGGATCTGTTTTTGCATCAACAGCAGCTCTGATTCGATCACACATCTCTTCAGTGCTTACCAACTCTTTATTCGGACGGTGTCCACATCTTTTTGCAGCCACTTGGTCTTCTAAGTGAATTCCAGCAGCACCTGCTTTTGTCATCTCTTTTACTGTTCGTGCAATATTAAATGCATGTCCCCAACCGGTATCGGCATCTACTAATAAAGGAACATCTGTAATTGAAGTAATTCGTCTAATATCGATACACACATCTTCTAACATTGTCATACCTAAATCTGGTAAACCATAGCTTGAGTTTGCAACTCCTGCTCCTGAAAGATACAATGCTTTGTATCCAACTTTTGTAGCTTGTAATGCAGAGTATGCATTTACAGCACCTACAATTTGTAATGGTTTTTCAGCTTTTAGTGCGTCTCTAAATCTTTTTCCAGCGCTCATAATGTTCCTTGTATTGAATTTTCTTAAAATCATTATACACGATAATAAATCACAAGTGGTGCATATTTTTAAAAAGAGAAATACAATTTTAAGTCATAGTAAATATTTATGTACATATTTTGTTCTTGTGTATAATTATGGTACAATAACAGAATATTTTTAAACACAAAGGTGTAAGAGGTGAAGAATGTTTTATAAAAACAGCATTGAAAAAATTATTGAAATTTACAAAAAGTCCAATTTAAGTATCTCTAAATTTGCCAATTTAATTCAAAAAGATAGACGCACTGTCACTTCTTGGATTGACCAAATCAGCGACTCTGAACCCTCTCAAAGTGTGAAAGATAACATCTGTAAAACGTTTCGTTATCCCGATTATATTTGGGAAGAGGCGTGCAGTGGTGAAGAGTTTGTCAAATCCATTACAGAAATTCCTCAAAAAGAGGTACGAATTATTGATGAAGATTATATTGGGCGGTTAAAATACATCTTAGAGATGGAACAAAACCGACGATTTGTCATACAAGCGCAGTTTCCTGGACCCATGTATCGTGACAGTGCTGTACAAAAAGTGTACAAAACACAAACCAGCAGTGAGATAGAAGAGTTAAAACAAGAGCGTATTCATCAAATGCTTCGATACGATTATGACACGACAGAGTGGTATTCGATTAAATCGGTGTTGAGTTTTTGTTTTGCCAGTATTGGAAATTTCTATACCAAAGAGCAAAAATTGACTATTTTGGAACTCATTTATGAACTGTTTAACAATAACTACAATAAAAAACTTTTTTTATTTGATTCGTTTTCACGAAAGATTTATGGCATGGAAACAACCTATATTTCAATCAATGTTCGCCAAAAAATTCTTTTCTTTAAATCGCCCATAGAGTCAGTTTTTATAGAAATACGAAATAAAAAACTCGTTGAGAGAATGCACAAATATTACTCATCTCCCGTGGAAGCTCCCAGTCATGTAAACTTTTTGGAATCGGTTAAAATTATTCAAATCTTAAAAGAAGCCGTTCAATACAACAACACCATTGAACAAGCCTATGAAATAATCAATCGAAAAACCGATTATGGCGAGCTTTTTTACAATAACTTAAGCATTGATTTACAAAAAAAAGTCAGTGATCCTAAAGAAGGGCAAAGAAGGAATTAAGCATGAGTAGTTCACGAGAAAAATTATTGGATATTGCTTTTAGTGAGATTTATCACAATGGATACACCGCAACTTCAATAGATAAAATTTTGAAACAAGCTTCTATGAACAAAGGTTCTATGTATCACTTTTTTAAATCAAAAAAAGAGTTGGGGTTGGCTGTTATTACTGAAAGAGTCAATGATTATATTGTTGGAAAATACGGGGTGCTACTGCAATATGAAGAGAATATTTGCGATGAAATGATGAAATTGATTAAAAACCGAAACAATTTTGATTTTAATTGTGGGTGCAAATTGAACAATCTCATGCAAGAGTTATCGCCTTTGGATAAAGATTTTAAAGAGGCATTAGAGATTGTCTATTTACGATTTGAAAATATTATCGAACAAGTTTTAGACAAAGCTGTAGCAAAAAATGAAATCGTACACAATGATACCAAAGCGCTCTCACTGTTTGTCGTTGCTTCCATTGAAGGGTGTTTAGGAACCGCCAAAAAATCTCAAGATGGAAGTTATTTTCAAACGTGTATTTCCCAACTGGAACTTCTTTTAAATTCACTGAAAAAATAAATCTCAGAAATCTTGACTAATTAGTCAAGATTTTGCTATAGTTTTGCTTGACT
>JBAYZM010000171.1:0-5365 GCA_041672515.1 Arcobacteraceae bacterium | reverse complement strand
ATTGTAGGGGCTTGTGAACATATTAAAACTATTTCAAACAATGCACCAGCTGGGCGAAAAAGTACCAAAAATTTAGACTTTGAAAAAATGTATAAACAAGATGAAGTTTTAACAGGTAAAGTTGAACGAATCACGGACTTTGGGGCATTCTTGACTTTACCAGAAGGTGGAGAAGGGTTACTGCATATTTCAAAACTATCTAAAGAGAGAGTTAAAAATGTTACAGACATTTTAAATGTGGGTGATAGTTTTGAAGTGAGAGTTCTCAACGTGAAAAAAGACAGAATTGAACTTGCCGCTGCAGGTTTATAATTTTTTATATTAAATTAATAGTTCTTTGGTTATGATATAGCAAATGTTACCAAAAGAAGAAAACAAGGGGTTTTTATGTCAAAGCTTTTGATTGTAGATGATTCAACAATGTTAAGAGACATGTTAAATTATGCATTAAATGAGGGCGGTTATACCGATGTAACTGAAGCAATTGATGGTAAAGATGGATTAGAAAAAGCAAAATCTGCTAATTTTGATTTGATAATTACAGATGTTAATATGCCAAATATGGATGGGATTGCACTCATTGGAGAGTTAAGAAGATTACCTCAATATGCATCAAAGCCAATTTTAGTATTAACTACGGAAAGAAGTGATGAAATGAAAGTAAAAGGGAAAGCCGCTGGTGCTACAGGATGGATTGTAAAGCCATTTGTGCCCGATCAGTTGTTGAAAGCTGTCAATATAGTTTTGAGTCGTTAATATAATTATATAATTTTAGAAGGTGTAAGATGTCTAGTTTTGATATATCTAAATATAGAGAGATGTTTTTAGAAGAGTCTGTTGAGTTGTTTGAATCAGCAGATAACGTTTTATTAGAAGCTGAAAACAGTGGTACACTCAATGATGAAGAGATGGGACAACTTTTTAGAGATGTTCATACTTTAAAAGGAAGTGGTGCTTCAGTAGAATTAAAACTTTTTGCTGAGTTTACCCATGATGTTGAAAGCATGATGGACAAACTTAGAAATCATAAAATTGAATTCCAACCTGAAATGGTGGATACTTTAATGGCTTGTTTAGACGTTATGAAAGAGTTACTTGAATTGGAAGTTGCCGAAGAGTTAACTCGAGAAACATTTACAGAAATGACACAAGATTTATTAGTAGAGGTTCGTAAATATACCAACGGAGGAGGGGTTTCCTCTTCTGCAGCCAAGCAAACAGCATCAGCTCCTGCTAAAAATGTAGAGCAATCGGCTCCAACAGCAGTTGAACCTTCTGCTAATGAATTAGGACAATCGTATGGATTTTTTAAAGAAGAGTTAAATGGAAGAGTTTCATCTTCTAATGATTTTGAGACACAACCGTATGGATTTTTTGATGAAACTATTCTTAATTTAAGTGATGAAAGTGATAACTTTGGATTCTTTGATGATGAATTACAGATGTCTGCTTTTAGTGGTGACTCTAAAGAAGCACGAAGAGTTAAATGTGAAGCGACTGATTCCGGAGATTTTTTTGATGATATGCCAGAACTTGATCCTAATTCAAAAATTGAAAGAATTAATAGTCTTATTGCTTCAAGTAATGCAGATGACTCCTCTGCACCATCTGCAGTAGAAAAAAGAACACCAGGAAGCAGAACATCAACTACTGAAAAACCAGTTGCTATGACCAATAATATTAGAGTTAATTTAGATAAAATTGATTTATTGATGAATAATGTTGGAGATTTGGTTATTACCAATGCCATGTTAACACAGTTTACAACTACCATTGAAGACTCTAAAACTCGAGTTTCAGTACTTGAACGATTGGATTTATTAGAGAGACATATTCGAGATATGCAAGATTCTATTATGAGTATCAGAATGGTACCAATGGAATCGATTTATTCAAAATTCCCAAAAGTTGTTCGAGATATTTCTAAAAAACTGGATAAAAAAGTAGAATTTAAACATTATGGAGATAATGTTGAAATTGATAAAGCCATGATTGAAGGTCTTACAGACCCATTAATGCACATTATTAGAAACTCACTTGACCATGGTTTAGAAACACCGGAAGAAAGAATTAACTCTGGTAAAGATGAAGTAGGATTTATTACCATTAGCGCAGAACAAGCCAATGGTCAGATGATTATTACGATTGAAGATAACGGTCGTGGAATTAATTGTGATAAAGTGGCTCAAAAAGCATTTGATAATGGTTTAATTGATGAAAACCAACTCGCTTCAATGACTCCAAATGATAAAGCAATGCTTGTTTTTGGTGCAGGAGTAAGTACAGCTGATAAAATCACTGATATTTCTGGTCGTGGTGTAGGAATGGATGTTGTTAAAACAAACATTCAAAAACTTGGTGGTGCTATTCGATTGGATACGGCAGTGGGTGTTGGAACAACAATTACCATTGTATTACCTTTAACCTTGGCTATTTTGGATGGATTGGATATTGCAGTAGGAGAACATAAATATATTTTACCTTTAAGTTCTATTGTGGAATCACTTCAACCAACAAGCGATATGATTAAACGAATTGGTGATGGAACACAAGACTTATTGATGTTAAGAGAAGAATTTATTCCAGTTGTTAAAGTCTATAAACTTTTTGGTATTGAACCTAAATACAGAAAAATTGAAGATGGTATGTTAATTGTTGTAAAATCTGGAAATACAAAAGTGGCTCTGTTTATTGATGAATTTTTACATCAACATCAAGTGGTTGTTAAACCTTTAGATAAAAACTTTAGAAGTGTTGAAGGAATAGGGGCTGCAACAGTTCGAGGAGATGGAAGTATTGGATTAATTCTTGATATTTTAGGGATTATTAATGCACAGAAAAAAGTAGAGAAAAAACATATACAAGAAGCACAAAAGGCTTCATAATATATGGATAAGACACAGCAATTACACGAAAGAGTAAAAAAATTACTGTACAGTTTGACGGGGATTACACTTTCTGATAATAAAGATGTAATGATTTCAAACAGGTTGTATAAACTGCAAAGAGATACAAAATTTGTAGGTGATTTGGACCAGTTGTTGGAGAAAATAGAAGAGGGTGAGCATACAAATGAATTCATTAATTCATTTACCACCAATAAAACACATTTTTTTAGAGAAGAGTTCCATTTTGATGATTTAAAGAATAGGGTCATTCCTGAATTTTTAAAGAAAAATGGAAATTCATCTACTCTCAAGCTTTATTGTAGCGCTTCTTCTACAGGAGAAGAGCCATATTCTATGGCAATGACTCTTAAAGAAGCACAAGAAGAACTGCATCAAAATATCAACGCAAAAATCATTGCAACAGATATTGATACCAATGTCTTACAATATGCAGCCAATGGTGTGTATCGGTATGCAAAGAGTTCTAAAGAGTTCCCGGAGTGGATAAACCCAGCAAAATATTTTAAGAAAAGAGTAGTTGAAACATTTGGTAATCAAGAAGTTCTTATAAAAGTCAAAGATGAACTTAAAAATATGATTACTTTTCAACAAATGAACTTAAATGATACGTCATACCCATTTGATAGCAATCAATTTGATGTTATTTTTTGTCGAAACGTGTTGATTTATTTTTCAGCAGAAGATCAAAATAAAATTTTAAAAAAACTTTTTAAACATCTTAAAATTGGTGGAACACTTTATATTGGGCATTCAGAAAACCCTCATGACCTCATTAATTATGTGCAAAAAGCAGGTCAAAATACATTTGTTAAGTTAAAGGAAATATAGTTTGATTATTATTGGTCATAAAGATGGTAGTATTGAAAAAGCTTCCAATGCACGATTTACTCAACAAATTAAAGGATTTAATGCGCATACAATCATTGGCGGTGAATTTGCCGTTGGTAAAGATGAAGAAGAGGTTGCTTTTAAAACACTCTTAGGTTCGTGCGTTGCCATTATGTTTTATGACAAAATAAGAAAAATAAAAGGAATGAATCACTTTTTATTGCCTACGACGAAAAACTCAAATGAAGATATGAAATATGGGCTTTATTCTGTCGAAGCAATGCTCAATGAAATGTATAAGCTTGGCTGCAGAAAAGAGCATATGAGTGCAAAAATATCAGGTGGTGCTGATATTATGCAACTCAATATGTCTGCCATTGCCTCAATAGGGCATAGAAATGTTGAATTTGCAAAAGATTTTTGTAAAGCAGAAGGTTTTCAGATTTTGTCAGAACATACAAGAGGTGATCGAGGACGTTTAATTTTATTGACCAGTGAGTTTCAAACATTTATCAAAGTAACTGAAAAATCAGATACCAATGCAAAAATTCTTGGGGAAGAGAAAAAACTTCAAAAAGAGATTACAAACGAGCCGGTTATCAAAGAGTATATTGGTGGTGTCGATTTATTTGGTCATGATAAGTCTAAAACTGAACCTCAAATGGAAATAGAATTATTCTAAGAAAGTAGTAAATATGTATACAGTAATAGTAATAGATGATTCCTCTTCTATGAGAAGAATATTAAAAGATATGATTAATAATATTGATGAGTTTGAAGTCATTGCAGAAGCAGTAGATGCGTTCGATGCACGAGAAAAAATCAAGAAATATGAGCCTGATTTGGTTACGATTGATATTAATATGCCTAAAATGGATGGTGTTGTCTTTTTAAGAAATTTAATGCGTCTTCATGCGATGCCTGCAGTGGTTATTTCAGGTGAGAGTGTTCGTGGAAATGATATTTTTGATGATGGGGCAGTTGGTTTTATTCCAAAGCCTGAAACAGGGGAGTCTATGCTCTCTTTTGGAAACAGAATTAAAGAAACATTAATGAGTTTAACGTTTTTATTGAAACGGTACACTCTTAAAAAACCTAAAGCTCAAGTTGAAGTACACAGTAAATCCTCTAAAGAAGCTAAAGACAGCAGTGGAATTGAGCAAAAAATACATCCGGATGAAGTTTTAAAGAAACTGCCCGCGAGTTTTCCGGGCAAAAAAGTTATTGCCATTGGTTCTTCTACGGGAGGAGTGGATGCATTATTGCGTGTTTTTATGAAATTGGAAGCCAATTTACCCCCTATTTTAATTACACAACACATTCCGTATGGATTTTCAAACTCTTTTGCCCAACGTCTCAACAGCAATTCAGTCATTGAAGTGTGTGAAGCCAAGGATGGAATGATTTTACAAAACTCTTGTGCCTATTTAGCGCCTGGAAATATGCACATGACGATTGAAAAATTTGGAGCAGATTATAAAGTCAAGCTTTTAGACACCGTAAGAGTAAGCCGGCATAAGCCCAGTGTGGATATTTTGTTTAGAAGCGTCAATAACATCGTTGGTGGTGGAGCTATGGCGGTTATTATGACGGGGATGGGTGATGATGGCAGCATTGGTATTAAAGAG
>JBAYZM010000170.1:0-5393 GCA_041672515.1 Arcobacteraceae bacterium | reverse complement strand
ATTGGCCCTTCGCCTTTGATAAAATCTAAGTGCATTCCCATTTCATTGGGTACGACTAAAATATCTGAAAATAAAATGGCCGCATCAACGCCAACAATATCAAGCGGTTGAATGGTGACTTCACACGCTAATTTAGGATTATGACATAAGTTTAAAAAGTTACCTGCTTGCGCTCGAACTTTCATATATTCGGGTAAATATCTTCCTGCTTGTCGCATCATCCAAACGGGTGTATACGGTGTTGGCTTCCGAAAACAAGCATCTACAAAAATTTTTGACATACAATAACCTTTAATTTATTTTTTTCCAACTTTACCCAAAAAGTAAAGTCCAACTGCCAATGCAGTAATGGCAAGTGCAAAATAAAGCAACTCTAATGGCGTTTCATACGTAGTGTGTAACACGCGTTGAAAATAATTAACAATTAACACCATAATAATAACTTTTGCAATTTTGTCTTTTAATTGATCGAGTGATGTAATCGATAAAATCGTACTGCAATTTTCATCTTCATCATTACACGCGGCATCGATTTTAGAGATAAACAACTCATATACTCCAAATGAAAAAATGAGCATAACAATAGCAATCAAATACAAATCGACTGCTCCAATAATCCCTGCTACAATATCTTCATGAAAATGTTCTGGATGCGTTCCACTTAAAACACTGTTGATAACAAATTGAGCCACGTGAATAATATCCACACTGGCGGTTAGAAAAAGAATTACTGCCCCTAAAAAGCTGAAAATAACAGCTAAAATAACAATAAATCTACTTTTCCATAATCCATTCTCAAATATTTTCTCGAACATTAAAGTTCACTCTCCATTTCTATCCATTTTAAACCAATTCGTACAGCATTGGTTGCTGCTCCAACTCGTACTTGGTCAGCTACGTTAAAATAGTGCACAATATTTGGAGCATACACATCTTTTCTGATTCGTCCTACATACGTAATGTCTGTATCGGTTGCAATAACTGGCATGGGGTACGCATTGTTTTTTAAATCATCAATGAGTTCAACATTTTCAAATTGCGCCAATGCTTCTCGCACTTCATTGACATCTACTTCAACATCGTCTTCAAACGTCACGGTAATTGACTCACTGTGACTTCGTAACACAGGAACTCGCACACATGTTGCTGCAATTTGAAAGTTTTTGTGCATAATTTTTTGCGTCTCTTTGATCATTTTCATCTCTTCTTTGGTAAAACCATTTTCTTGGGCTACATCGATTTGAGGAATAACATTCAATACAATTTGGTGAGCAAATGCACTGATTTCCGTTTCATCCAATCGAAAAGCAAAAAAGTCTTGCATTTGACGAACTAACTCTTCCATCCCTTTTTTACCAGCACCTGAAACGGCTTGATAGGTTGAAACGTCAACTCGTTTGATACCATACAATTCATCTAACGGTTTTAACGACAATACCATTTGAATGGTTGAACAATTTGGATTGGCAATAATCCCTGACTCTCTCCATAAAGCAATATCTTCTGGATTGACTTCTGGTACAACCAAAGGAACGTTGGCGTCCATTCTAAAGTGACTGGTGTTGTCAATAACAACTGCACCTGCTTCTACTGCAAATTTTGCAAACTCAGCAGAGACACTTCCACCGGCACTAAAAAAAGCAATTTCTACTTCATTTTCTTCAAAACACGTTGGTGTCAACTCTAAAACAGTGTACTCTTTGTTTTTAAACTCAATTTTACTTCCAGCACTTCTTACACTAGCAAGTGGCACTAACTTATTAATTGGAAAATCGTACGCTTCTAAAACTCGAAATAACTCTTCACCAACCGCACCAGTTGCTCCAACAACTGCTACATTAAATCTTTTCATTCTTCATTTCCTTCGTTATTATTTGTTACATCTAAATTCAAACTCTCACTTGCTGTTTCGTCTGTGCTTTCAAAACCTTCAAGACCTTCAATATCCAACTCATCGTCATCTTCTTTTGGACATTTTGCAATGCTGACAACTTTATCGTTTTTATCAACATTAACAATAATAACACCACTGGTGTTTCTTCCGGCTTTTCTAATCGTGTTCATATCCACTCGAATCATTTTCCCAATGCTGGTTAACAACATCAAGTCTTTGGTTTCATCCACTAAAACTGCACCCACAACACTACCTGTTTTGGTACTTAATTTCATTGATATAACACCACTTCCGGCTCGATTAGTTTCTCGATACTCATCAACCGTTGTTCGTTTACCAATTCCTTTTTCAGAAACGGTTAATAACTCTTGTTCAATATTATCAACAACGTTAGCATCAACGACAAAGTCGCTGTCTATTTTAAACTTAATTCCTCGAACTCCTCTTGTACTTCGTCCTTGGTCTCTTGTTTTTTCAATATCAAATCGGATACATTGTCCTAAACTGGTGAAAATCATTAAATATTGTGATTCAACTGTAGTGATTTTTGCTGTTACAATTTCATCGGCATCGTCAAGAACAATCGCTCGAACACCGTTGCTTCTTATATTGGCAAATTCACTTAAACTCGTACGTTTAACCACCCCATTTCGTGTAAAAAATGCCAATGATTTTGATTCATCAAAGTCAGTTGTTGGGATAATTTCCATAATTTTTTCATCTGGACGTAAGTTAATTAAGTTAACAACCGCTTTACCTTTTGCCGTTCGTGAACCTTCAGGGATTTTGTACACTTTCAACCAGTATAACTGCCCCATGTTGGTTACAAACATCAATGTGTCGTGCGTATTGGTTACGAAGAATCGTTCGATAAAGTCATCGTCATGCGTCGTAACGGCAACTTTACCTTTTCCACCACGTCGTTGTTTTTCGTATGATTTAATCGGTACTCGTTTTACATACCCGTTGTGAGTAATGGTTACAACCATTGGCTCATTTGGAATTAAATCTTCAATATCGATTTCATCGTATGAATCTTCAATTTCTGTTAATCGTTTATTTGAATATTTTTCTCGTACTTCGATTAACTCTTCTTTAATAATTTCGTTCAATCTCTCTTCAGATTTTAAAATAGATTCTAATTCAGCAATTAATGCCATAAGTTCAGCATATTCTGCTTCAAGTTTTTCTATTTGAAGACCGGTTAATCGTCCCAATCTCATATCTAAAATGGCTTGTGCTTGAATTTCACTTAAACTGAATCGGTCTCTTAATTTTTCTCTTGCATCGGAATCATTGCTTGAAGCTCGAATGATTTTAACCACTTCATCAATATTATCAACGGCAATTTTTAAACCTTCTAAAATGTGCGCTCGAGCTTTGGCTTTTTCTAAATCAAAAATCGTTCGTCGAATAATAACGGTTTTTCTGTGTGATAAAAATACGGTTAACAATTCTGGAAGCGTAAATACTTTGGGTTCTTTGTTGTAAACGGCTAAAAGAATAATTCCAAAGGTTGTTTCCATTGGGGTTGATTTGTATAAATTGTTTAATACAATTTCACTCATCGAATCTTTTTTAAGTTCAATCACCACTCGAATTCCATCTCGGTCTGACTCGTCTCGCACTTCGGCAATACCGTCAATGTGTTTGTCTTTAGCTAATGTTGCAATGAGTTCAATCAGTCGTGCTTTATTGACTTGATACGGCAATTCATCTAAAACAATAACCTCTTTTTTCCCTCTGGTTTCAATGTGGTGTTTGGCTCGAATTCGTACACGTCCTCGTCCGGTGTTGTACGCATCGATAATTCCTCTTCGACCAAAAATTGTTCCACCCGTTGGAAAATCGGGTCCTAAAATAAACTCCATTAACTCATCGGCGGTTGCCTCAGGATTATCAATGGTGTATAAAATGGCTTCCAATAACTCCCCTAAATTGTGGGGTGGAATTTTAGTTGCCATACCAACGGCAATCCCTTCACTTCCATTAAGTAACAGTGTTGGAACTCGTGTAGGAAGAACGGAAGGTTCTCGCATTGTGTCATCGTAGTTTGCTATAAAATTGACGGTATCTTTGTCAATATCTTTTAAAACTTCTTCTGAAATTCTTGACATCCTAGCTTCGGTATATCGCATTGCAGCAGCGCTGTCTCCATCGACTGAACCAAAGTTTCCTTGTCCGTCAACCAAAGGCGCTCGCATTGAGAAGCTTTGTGCCATTCTAACAAGGGCATCGTACACTGAACTGTCACCATGTGGGTGATACTTACCGATAACATCCCCTACAATCCTTGCAGATTTTTTGTAAGGAGATCGTGCGGTTAAACTTAAGTCATGCATTGCGTATAGAATTCTTCTATGAACAGGCTTTAAACCATCTTTTGCATCGGGTAAAGCACGTCCTATAATAACACTCATTGAGTAGTCTAAATAAGAAGCCTTTACCGAATCTTCGATTTTAATATCAACAATATCTCGGTCTTGAAAAAGATTTTCCATGAAATTTTACCTTATACATATAAATTGGGTAGATTTTACCTAAAAAAGGCTTAGTCTTTATTGTAATAACAAAAATTATTTCAAAAAAGTATGGGAAGCACACCAAGAGGAGGAAACCTCTTGGATTTTGTTTTATAAATTATTATCTTTTTTATATTTTAAAATAGCAGTGTGAATGTCATCTTTTAATTTGAGTTTCTCTTTTTTCATTTTTTCAATTTCAAATTGATTGGCATGGTCTTTTTCCAATTGGGCAATTGTCTCATCCAACTCGTTGTGTTTTTCAAACAATTTTTCAAAGTATTTGTCTTGCGCTTTGATTTTTACAATAACGTCTCTGTGTTCGTGAAACATCGGTTCTCCTTAGTTTTATTTCAAGGATTCTATCTGAAATCGACTTACGAAAATGTTAATCTTATGTTCGATAATCCGCATTAATTTCAACATATTTATACCCTAAATCACACCCGTATGCTGTAAAATTTTCGCTTCCTTGTCCAATGTCACAAATGATTTTAAATTGACTGTTTTTAAGCACTTCACCTGCTTTGGCTTCCACTTCTTTATTGAACAAAATTTTGCCTTTTTCAAACACCACAACATCATTGTATGAAATCACCAAAGTCTCTTCACTGCATTGGATTTGACTTGCTCCAATCGTTGAGGCAATTCGCCCAAAATTGGGATCTTCACCAAACAATGCTGTTTTAACCAACAATGAATTAGAAAGGGCTTTAGCGGCTTTTTGAGCATCTTCTTGTGTGTACGCATTTTTGACTTCAAAGGCAACGGCTTTTTTAGCACCCTCACCATCTGCAACCATTAACATGGCAATGTCGTGCATGACCAATCGTAAAACTTCTTTAAAAGCTTCTTTGTCATACGCTTTGGATTTTTGATTGCTTAAAAGCAATACGGTGTCATTGGTTGATGTATCTCCATCCACTGAAATGGCATTAAATGTGGTTTCGATATTAGCTTCTAATGCCTCTTTCATA
>JBAYZM010000169.1:0-5396 GCA_041672515.1 Arcobacteraceae bacterium | reverse complement strand
CTACTCCATCAGTAACACCAGTAGAGCCAATCCAAGAGAAAGTATCGTTTAAGAAAAAAGAGTCTGCGGTTGCAAGCGATAAATTTAAAGTAACAAAAAAAGATGAAGAAGGAGCAAACGCTTAATGTTTGAAGATTTAAAACCTCATATTGCTGATTTACGAAAACGATTGGTTATTTCAGGCATTACTGTTATTGTAATGTTTTTTGTTTGCTTTTCATTTTATGAACCCATTTTAGAATGGATGATGGTTCCAGCAAAAGCCATTTTACCACCTGGGTCATCTATGGTGGCGATTGAAATGCAAGAGACGTTTTTTACCGCATTAAAAGTCGCTTTTTTTACAGGATTTATTGTCTCATTACCCGTTATTTTTTGGCAATTATGGCTTTTCTTAGCCCCAGGTTTATATGACCATGAAAAAAGATTGGCATTACCTTTTGTATTTTTTGCAACCTTAATGTTTTTAATGGGGGCATCATTTTCTTATTATGTAGTTGTGCCTTTTGGATTTGAGTTTTTAATTAACTTTGGTAACACCGTCGTTACAGTTTTCCCGAGTATTGGAATGTATGTAGGCTTTTTTACTAAAATCCTTTTTGGTTTTGGAATTGCCTTTGAATTACCCGTTATTACTTTTTTCCTCGCAAAAATTGGTTTGGTCGATGACAAAATGCTCAAAGATTTTTTCAGATACGCCATTGTTTTAATCTTTATTGTATCAGCGCTGTTAACTCCTCCTGATGTATTAACCCAACTGTTAATGGCAGGACCATTGACCTTATTGTATGGTATTTCTATTTACATTGCTAAAATATTTAATCCCGCACCAAAAGAAGAGGATGAATAAGATTTTTGATCCGCTTAAGACGTCCAGCTATGACTATTCTTTACCCAAAGAGCTCATAGCCACGTATCCTATTGAACCTGCAAGTGATGCCAAACTACTGGTGTATGACAGAAAAACCAATACCATAACACATACGACATTTAACTCTCTTTTAGAAGTTTTACCGTCATCTTTAAATATTTTACTCAACGACACTAAAGTTATTAAAGCTCGTATTTTTGGACACAAACAAAGTGGTGGTAAAGTGGAATTACTTTTTAATAAACCTCTTTTAAACAATGAATTTTTGTGTTTAATTGGGGGAAAAGTTAAAATTGGCACTCAACTTTTATTTGATGATAACTTAATAGCAACTGTTTTAAAGCTCAATCAAGATGGCACAAGAGAGGTCAAATTTACACAAAATAACCAAGAGTTAGACTTCTTATCGTTAATTGAAGTATTTAACCAAATTGGTCATTTGCCTTTGCCCCCGTATATGAATCGAAGTGATGAAAAAAGTGATGATACCCACTATCAAACCCTTTTTGCAAAAAATTATGGAGCTGTTGCAGCGCCTACGGCATCATTGCATTTTACGCAGGAGTTGTTTGCAGCCCTTCAAGAAAAATATACCTTGGAGTATTTAACCCTGCATGTGGGGGCAGGCACGTTTAAACCCGTAGATGTGGACGATATTTTAGAACACCCTATGCACAGTGAATATTATGAAGTGCCTATACTAGCCAAAGCCATCATACAAAGCGATAAACCGCTTCTTGCTGTGGGAACAACTGTTACAAGAACAATCGAGTACTTCTTTAGAACTAACCAAGAACTTGGGGAGTGTGATTTGTTCCTAAACCCCGTAAATACGCCACTAAGAGTCAATCATTTGCTGACCAATTTCCATTTACCCAAATCAACGCTGATTATGTTGGTGGCTTCATTTATTGGACTTGAAAAAACACTCGAATTGTACGACATTGCCATAAAAGAGAAGTATCGCTTTTACTCTTATGGTGATGGAATGTTAATACTATAAAAAGGAGCTATTTTGCCAAAATACATACTGTTTGACACAGAAACCACAGGAAACCAAGAAGAGGACAGAATTATCCAATTTGGAGCCATGATTGTTGATGCCAAAGCTCCTTTAGAAATTTATGATGAGTTATGCTCTTGTGATGTTGCCATTAAACTTGAAGCCATGGAAGTGCATAATATCACACCTGATTTATTGGAAAAAAAACCCAAAGCTACACAAACGAATTTTTTCAAACGATTAGAAGCGCTCAATCATCAAGAGAACTATCTTATTGCACACAATATCAGTTTTGATTTGGAAATGATAAAAAAAGAGGGATTTGAACCACGACTTCAACTCATTGATACCTTACGATGTGCCAAACATCTTTTTAAAGAGTTGCCATATCATCGATTGCAATATATTCGATATGCACTTGAATTGTATAAAACGGAACAAGAAGAGGCGACTAAAAACAATATTGTCATCAAGGCACACGATGCCATTGGCGATGTTTTGGTGATGAAACTCTTTTTATCCAAATTAGTAGCACAATGTAAGGTCAGTTATCCTGATTATAATCCAATTGATAAACTGGTGGAATTAACCAAAACACCGGTATTTATCGAAACCTTTAAATTTGGAAAATACAAAGGAAAAACCACTTCAGAAGTCGCTAAAATCGATGCTGGTTATTTAACATGGATGCGACAAAACATGGATTTAGATGAAGATATGAAATATACACTCGATAAACTCAGTTCCAATGCTAATAATGCGTACTATTAATATAAAAAATATAGCCCGTAAAACCTACTAACATCACATTTAACACAATAAACACTGCTTTTTTCTTTATAGCCCATAAAGAAAAAAGCAAGTACACCACAAAAAACCAAAAAGGGGTTAACACTTCCGAACTGTAAGCGTTAAGTTGAAACATCTTTAACAAATACTGATCAAAAATTCCACCATAACCAATAAGATGTAACACGGCAATAATGGGATAAAAGAGTGTAAAAATAAGCGTTAAGACAGAAGAAAAAAGTTGTAAGTAAGAGGTGGTTCCAAAAAAGAAGTTGGTAATGGGATTCATTGCCAAATAAATCCATGCATTAAACAAAAAAAACTGCCCTACTTTGGGTAAATGCCTAAAATACTCCAAATACAAAAAAATATAAAAAACACCTGCAATGGAAAACCACAAAGAAATAGAAAAAACATAAGTCGGAAACAACGCTAAAATCAGCAAAGTAGCAATCAATAACGTCTCAAAAGAAAAGAGTTTGATATGACTTCTCAGAAAAAAAAGCCCCAAACAAAACATCACAAAGGCTCTTAAAAAAGAAGGAACAATGGAAGTAAAGAGTAAATAAACAAACAGTATGCACACCGTTAAAAGTAAAATATCAAACTTTTTATTTCGATAAGAAAAATAGCGGCTGTGAAAATAGGAGTACGGATAATAACAAAGCCAATAGACCACAAACGCAATCACACCCAGATGAAAACCTGAAATAGCAATAAGATGTGAAATCCCAAAATTGGCACAAATATCCCGTAACTCTTTGGAAATAGGAATGGCAAAAAATAACGCATTGTACAATTCTTGAAAAAGTGGCAGACTATGCTGATTGGCAACAAACTTTGATAAAGCCGTTTTACTGTTTTCCAAATGACTGATTTTATACACATTGATACTGGGCGCATAAAAACCTTTTAAATACTCAAAAAAGTTGGTTCGATTACTGACAATCATCACCGAAACATGATCAAAGCGTTCTAAAGGTTCAGCCAACGACACCGAGGTAAAAAAATCAAAGTGAGGAGTTTGAAGTTTCAGAACATTAAAATTGTCTTTGGGATAAATATTGACAACAGTTCCTTGCGTATGAAAAAGTTCGTTGTACTTGAACTGAATAAATGTATCGTAGTGATTTTTAAGATTAATCAACGCAATAAATGCTAAAAAAGATAAAAAAAGTATCCAATCTTTACGGCCATACAGCAATTTTATATTTGACTTTTCCATTTGACATCATATCAAATTTCAAGTCAAATATCACTTTTAAGTTACTTATTCTTTAGTTTAATTTCTCACTGCTGATAATAATACCGTCATTGTCGGCATAAACGTAATCGCCTTCTTTAAAAACAACACCTTCAAAACTCACTTCCACACCTCTTTGAGCGGATGTTTGTGAAATATATTTTCGTGGACACGTTCCTAGGGCAAAAAGTCCTACAGGAAATTTTTTAGTTTGAACAATATCACGCACATAACCATTGACAATAATTCCTGCCCAATTGTTATCAAAAGCAAAACGCATTAAGTTGTCACCCACAACGGCATAATACTCTTGTGCCACATCGACAACAACAATTTTATTGCCACCCTCTTCATTTTTTAACATCATGGCCAAATCGTGGTTATTTTTATCCAATTTTATGGTTACAATTGTTCCACAAATCTTCTCTTTTCCCCCGTACGATTTAAACGTGGGGTCTAACACTCGAACCTTATCAAAAAACTCATCGCACAAATCGGCTGTATTAAAACTCATAATTTACCCCTTAATAATTGCTAGTGGCTTATTTTAACTAAAATTTACTCAAAATTAGCTACAATACCGCCTTTTATGAGAATAATTTATTACATTAGGTAAACAATATGAAAGTAGTCACAGGCGTCGTTGGTAATGATATTCACGTGGTCGCAAATAGGCTGATTGATTTGTCGTTGCAAGCCAGAGGGTTTGAAGTATTTAATTTGGGTGTCAATACCTATTTAGAAGAGTTTTTCGATGCAGTGGTTGAAACCAATTCCGATATTTTACTCATTTCATCACTCAATGGTGAAGCCGAAGGGTGGTGTCGAGAAGTGAACTTTTTAAAAGCCAAATATGGCAATCTGTTAGACAATGTCGTTTTTATGATTGGGGGAAACTTAGTCGTGGGTACTGGCGATGCTTCTAATATTGTTCCCAAGTTCAAAAACTATGGATTTGATTTGGTTTTTCACCAAGTGGACTTAAACACCGGACTTGATGAGTTAGAAAAATTTATGAGTGAGCGAAAATGAGCAGTTTATTACAAGAAGAACGAAACATTATTTTAAGCAATGAATTCGTTGATAATTTCGATTTTGCCGAAGTAGAAGACTTTATTAAAAATGCCAACAAAGAACTCTTTATTTCGCATCATTTTAAACAAAAAAAGAAGATGTTGGTGCAACCTCGTGGAGGATTTCCGACCTATAAAAAGATGTTTGCCTTATACGAATTTTTCGTCGATGCCAATGTCGATGTGCTTCCTTGTACCATTGATTCAAACACAAGGCTTAATGACTACGCAACGGCTCAAAAGATGTTGCGATTATCTGAAGAGAATGAAGTCGACATGCTCAATGGTTATCCTCTTGTAACGCACGGATACCGAACTTCACGAAAAATGATGACCCATTTTAATAAACCCATTTCATTGCGACATGGAACTCCCGATGCAAGGTTGCTTATTGAAACGGCGTTGGCTTCAGGAATT
>JBAYZM010000168.1:0-5400 GCA_041672515.1 Arcobacteraceae bacterium | reverse complement strand
AACAAAAGTATGAACTCATACAAACGGCGTTGACCAATGAAGCCAATTTAAGAATTGCCACACTGCAAGAGAGACTTGAAAATGAGCAAAACCATTTTAAAGAGAAACAAGCGTTAATAGAAGAGTCTAAAAGTGCCATGAAAGTGGAGTTTGAGAATTTAGTCAATAAACTCTTTCATGAAAATTCGCAAAAATCCAATCAAAATTTATCGCTTATTTTAAAACCTCTCAAAGAGCAGTTAAACTCATTTACCACGCGAGTCAATGAAGTGTATAACGATGAGACCAAACAAAGAAGTTCGCTTTTAACGGAAATCAAAAATTTAAAAGAGTTAAACAATCAAATCAGTCAAGATGCGATTAATCTTACCAAAGCGTTAAAAGGGGAAAATAAAACCCAAGGTGACTGGGGTGAGATGATTTTGGAGAGCATTTTAGAGCAAAGTGGATTGAGAAGAGACAAAGAGTACAGTATTCAAAGTTCTTTTGAAGATGAAAATCAAAAACGAGTTCGTCCCGATGTGATTTTGCATTTGCCTAAAAATAAAGACATTGTCATTGACTCCAAAGTATCACTGAATGCGTACATTAATTATGTACAAAGTGAAGAAAAAGAGGAGAAACTTCAAGCCGTTAAAGAGCTTGAAAAGTCCTTTTTAGCGCATATTAAGGGCTTAAGTGCCAAACGATATGAAAATATTAAAGGCATAAGAAGTCTGGATTTTGTGTTGATGTTTGTTCCTATTGAAGGGGCTT
This sequence comes from Arcobacteraceae bacterium, assembly GCA_041672515.1. Taxonomy (GTDB): domain Bacteria; phylum Campylobacterota; class Campylobacteria; order Campylobacterales; family Arcobacteraceae; genus Marinarcus. The sequence continues at coordinate 4,644 of JBAYZM010000168.1, read as the reverse complement.
TTTTATTAACGGCTTCTCAAAATAACAATTTGTTTAAAATGGCGTTTGATAACAATATTATGATCGTTTCTCCCTCAACACTGTTTGTGACGTTGCGAACCATTCAAAACATTTGGCAATTTGAATACCAAAATGAAAATGCCCAACAAATCGCTCAAAAAGCAGGGAACTTATACGATAAATTTGTGCTGTTTTTAGAGAGTTTTGAAAAAGTTGGTAAAAATATCGACAGTGCAAAAGAGTCGTACGATACGGCATTAAACCGAATAAGTACAGGAAAAGGCAATGTGATTGCTCGAGTTGAAGAGTTTAAAGAGATGGGTGTAACGCCTTCTAAGAATATTGCTCAAAATTTATTGGAGAACTAAAGATGGATATGATTGGTGAATTTGCTAATAATTTTTTAAAATTACTCGATGCCATGAGTATTTATGTTATGGTCGGATTATTGGTTGCCGGAATTTTAAAACAACTCATTCCTGATAATTTTGTGGCTTCTCATTTGGGAAAAGACTCCACGATGTCGGTGATTAAAGCCACATTATTTGGTATTCCTTTACCTGTGTGTTCGTGTTCTGTTATTCCTTTGGCACAAGGGCTTAAAAAAGAGGGGGCAAGTAAAGGTGCGGTGCAGAGTTTTTTGATTGCAACACCTATTACGGGAGTGGATTCTATTTTAGCCACGTTTTCATTTTTTGGTTTAGTGTTTACTCTTTTTAGACTCATCAGTTCAGTTATAATTGCTATTGTTGTGGGATTGTTGCAAAATTTCATAGAAAATAAAGAGACAAAAGAAACACCAATTTCAACCCCACAAGAGCCTAAACCCGCATTTAGTGCAACCGATATTTACACCAGTGGTTTTAGCGTACAACCTCCTAAACCAAAAGAACAAGCAAGTTGTGGATGTGGAAACAGTTGTGCAACCAAGAAAAAGTTTTCGCTTCTTAATGCGCTTAAATATGGCTATGGAACCTTGTTTTCCGATATGGCAAAAGCGTTGCTCATTGGGCTTATTTTAGGGGCAATTTTTACGACGTTTATGCCTCAAGAGTATGCTAAATTGTTGTTTGATAATCAAATCTTAACCTACTTTGTCATTTTACTCTTTTCTATGCCTTTATACACGTGTGCAACGGCTTCTTTACCCATTGCAGCAGCTTTAATGCTTCAAGGCATGAGTGCAGGGGCTGCATTTATCTTTTTAACCGCAGGACCAGCAACCAGTGCAGTAACCATGAGTGTGGTCTATAAAATGTTGGGGCGAACTTCACTGTTAGTCTATACCATTACCATTGCCGTTTTATCGCTTATTTTTGGATTTTTATTTGACTTTTTTTTAGGAGATTTAGAACTTTTGAATATCTCTCATGAACACGAAGAGAGTTCACTGATAGCTTCTTTAGCTTCTTTAGCGATGTTATTATTGATTTTTTATCATCTGTTTAAAGAAAAATTTAAAAATATGGGCAGCAGTGGTTGTTGTTCATCAAAATAAAAGTTAGGCTTGCATGCAAAAAATAGTAGAGATAATAAAAGCCAAGTTGGCAATAGATGAAAAAAGTATTCGTAATATCATTGCATTATTGCAAGAGGGAAATACGATTGCTTTTATTGCACGATACCGAAAAGAGTTAACCAACAATGCCACTGATGAAATGCTTTTGCAATTTCAAGAGTTGTATGAGTACAGTCAAAAACTTTTAAAACGAAAAGAGGAAATTGCCCATCTTTTAAAAGAAAAAGAGGCATGGAACACAACTTTAGAAAAACTCATCGAAGAAGCAACCACTTTAACGACGTTAGAAGACATTTATGAACCGTTTAAAGGGGTGAAAAGTACCAAAGCCAATACAGCCATTGAAAATGGACTCGAAGGTTTAGCGAACATTATTGTCTCTATGAAATACTCCAAAGAAGAGGTTGCCCTAAAAGCCCAAACTTTTTTACATGAGAAAGTTAAAACGGTTGAAGAAGCCATCAGTGGGGCGTGTGATATTTTGGCATTACGTTATTCCCAAGAGCTTAAAACCAAAGAGTTGATCAGAAATAATATCCAAAACCACGCTTTTCTTGTAACAAAACCCACAAAAACATTTGATGCCAATGGCTTGTACAAAGAGTTTGCTACAATAAACAGCAAAGCAAAATATCTTAAATCGTATAAACTTTTGGGTCTTTTCAGAGCCATCAATGAAGAGCAAGTCACGCTAAAAATTGAAGTCGATGAAGCTTATTTGTTGAATAACTTTGAAACATACCGTATTCCTGCAAGTGCAAACAGTTCCAAAGAGTACGTTATGGCTTCTTATCAAGATGGTTTAAAACGACTTTTATTGCCCAGTTTAAAACGAGAATTTATCAGTTCGTTAAAAGAAAAAGCCAGTGATGAAGCCATTGAACTTTTTGGTAAAAATTTACAAGAACTTCTTTTAACACCGCCTTTGGTTAATCAAGTGATTTTAGGACTCGACCCTGGGTATAAAACAGGGTGCAAGTGGGCAATTATTGACCAAAATGGCGAGTATGTGGCTTCGGGAGTTATCTATTTATTAACATCGGCTCAAAGCTTTGAGGCTTCAAAAACCATGGCAGAAGTGATTGCAAAATATGGCATTACTGCCATTGCCATTGGTAATGGCACGGCTTCAAAAGAGACGGCACAATTTATTTCACAGCTTATTAAAGAAAAAAATCTTAATGTTAAATATGCGGTGGTAAGTGAAATAGGGGCATCGATTTATTCGGCTTCTAAAATTGCTCAAGAAGAGTACGGCTTTTTAGATGTCACCATTCGAGGAGCGATTTCGATTGCCCAACGACTGCGTGACCCCATGGCAGCATTGGTCAAGATTGACCCAAAATCGTTGGGAATTGGGCAGTACCAACACGATGTGAATCAAAGTAATTTAACCAAAAAACTCAATGCTGTTACGTTTAACTTGGTCAATAAAGTGGGCGTTGATTTAAACTCAGCTTCGTATAAATTACTCTCCTTTGTTTCTGGTATCAGTGAAAAATTGGCGAAAAATATTATTGAACATCGGCAAAAAATTAAAGCATTTACCCAAAAAGAGCAACTTTTAGAGGTTAAAGGCGTAGGGGCAAAAGCCTATGAACAAAGCGTGGGATTTTTGCGTATTAAAAAGGGTGTTTCCTATTTAGATAACAGCGGAATTCACCCAGAAAGTTACGCAGTTGCAGCGTATTTGAAAGAAAAAGTGGATTTAAGTACAGTTTCTCTTTCTTTATTAAATGAGTTAGCCATTCAGCTTCACTGTGGCGTAGAAACACTTAAAGATATTATCAAAGAACTTCAAAAACCAGGCTTTGATATGCGAGAAGAGCTAGAGCAAATCGCTTTTTGTGAAGAGGTTAAAAGCATTGAAGAACTCAAAGAAGATGATATCGTAAGTGGCGTAGTGCGAAATATTACTGACTTTGGGGCGTTTATTGATATTGGGCTTAAAAACGATGCGTTGTTGCACATTTCACAAGCTTCAAACCAACGAATAGGGCATATTATGGAAGTATTAAGCATCAATCAACACTTAAAACGCATTCGGGTGTTAAGTGTGGATGTAGAAAAACAAAGGGTTTCTTTGTCCTTAAAGGATTTATAAATCCTTTAAGAGAATAATATCAACTCCATCGCCTGCTTTTAAATCTTGGGAATTTTCTTCTTGAATCAGTAAGGCACAGTTACCCAACATATTGGTTAAAATAGCACTGGTACCGTTTCTTTTTCCTTCAAAATCGACCCAATATTCACCGTTTTTATATGAAACATTACACGCACTGAAAATGGTTTTGGGTATTTTTTTAGCAAAATTTTGAGTTATTTTGGCTTTTACCCTCACTAAGGTTTCATTGCCATTTCTAAATTTGTAAATCATTTTTAAAAGATAAATAATGGCACATACGGTTGAAGAGTAGGCAAATCCAGGAAGAGAAATAATAAATTTATTCTCTTTTTGGGCAATTAAGACGTGCATACCGGGTTTCATATTGACCCCATGAAATAAAACCGTAGCACCCAAATTGTTTTTGACTACATCTTGCACAAAATCATAATCTCCTACGCTAACTCCCCCTGTTGTGACCACAATATCAGCTTTTTGTAAACCTTCTTGCAACAGTTGTGTTATAGAGTTCATATCGTCTTTGACAATGCCCATTTGAATCACATTGGCACCATTTTTTTGAGCAATTGCTTGTAGGGTTAAATGGTTTGAACTTCGTATTTGCGAGGCATTGGTTTGAATTTCTCCTAAGTCTAAAATTTCACTTCCCGTACTTGCAATGGCAACGGTGGGATTAACATAGACCAAAACTTGAGCGATATTCAATGAAGCTAAAACCCCAATTTGAGCAAAACCTATTTTGGTTCCTTTTTTGATTAAGACTTCATTTTCTTTGTAGTTTTCGCCCACTTCTCGTACGGCAAAATTCTCAGGAACTTCTTGTGTAATACTAACTATATTGTCTAAAACTTCGACATTTTCAATGGGAATAAGTGTATCGCTTCCCTGTGGCATAAGAGAACCCGTGAAGGTTTTAATGCATACCCCTTTGCTGACAATCGATTCGGTGATGCTTCCTGCTGGATTTTTATCGATTAAGGTTAACTCTTTTAATGTTTGA
>JBAYZM010000167.1:0-5420 GCA_041672515.1 Arcobacteraceae bacterium | reverse complement strand
AGTATTCGATAAAAGAGTATAAGTGTATAAAGCAGATATTGAAAAAGGAATACTATGAATACTTCCACGATGACGCAGACCATTTCAAATAAGATTCACACTATCCGAGGTCTTCAAGTGATGTTGGATAATGATTTAGCTGAACTTTATGGTGTAGAGACAAAAAATTTAAATCGAGCAGTCAATAGAAATATTGAAAGATTTCCTTTGAGTTTTCGTTTTCAACTCACCGAAGAAGAGTATGAAAATATAAGAGTTCAATGTGCCACCTCAAGTTCAAAAGACTCTTTAAGGTTCCAATTTGGCACCATAGAAAATGGTCGTGGAAAACACAGAAAATATTTGCCTTATGTATTTACAGAGCAAGGTGTTTCCATGCTTTCCGCAGTTTTACGAAGTGATATGGCGATTAAAGTCAGTATCCAAATCATAGAAGCTTTTGTAAATATGAGAAAGGTTATTTCAAATAATGCTTTTATATTTCAAAGATTGGATTTATTGGAACAAAAACAGTTTCGCACAGATGAGAAAATAGATAGTGTCTTAAGCGCTTTAGAAGATAAAACCCAAAAAACCACTGAAGGAATATTTTTCGATGATCAAATATACGATGCCTATGTTTTTGTCAATGATTTGCTTAAAAGTGCAAAAAGTGAAGTGGTACTCATAGACAACTATATTGATGATACAGTTTTTACACTTTTTAGTAAATATCCCCAATTAAGCATAAAGATATATACTCATACCATTACTAAACAACTCAGACTGGATTATCAGAAATTTCAAGAGCAATATAACAATATTGAGTTACAAGAGTTCAAAAAAGCCCATGACAGATTTTTGATAATTGATAATCGTGAAATTTATCACATAGGAGCAAGTCTTAAAGATTTGGGAAAAAAATGGTTCGCATTTTCAAAGTTTAAATTGGAAGCTTTAGAGCTTTTAGTGAAATTAGAATAATATCTAAATTGAGAATCTCGCAAAACTATGTTCAAAAATCGAAGCACTCTTTTTACTCTTCTTGCATAGGAATGAGTTAGAGTGGTCTAAAAGTCAAAGAACAAATATGTTACAATTAAAATCTATTCAATTGTACTGATTGATGGGAATACATAGAATACAATATTTATTTTTCTACAAAGCTATATTAAAGGAATTTATCATATGAGTAATACACTTGAACTGAAAACTATTAATGAACTTCAACAATACAGTTTTTACATACCATCATATCAGCGGGGCTATAGATGGAGCCCGAATGAAGTTGAAGATTTATTAAATGATATTTCAGAATTTACACCTCGCCCTGTCGATGAAAGTGATGAAAAAACTTGGTATTGTTTACAACCCATTGTTGTTAAAATGAGATTAAATGGACAATTTGAAGTTATAGATGGTCAACAAAGATTAACAACTATATATTTGATTTTACATTTTATTAGTAGTAGATATCGTGATCCTGAAAAATTATTTGAATTGCAATATCAAACGAGAGAAGGATCGAGCTTATTTCTAAAAGATTTAAGAAAAGGCCAACACGATGATTCAAATGTAGATTTTTATCATATCTCAAATGCTTATAAAAAAATATGTGAATGGTTTGATACACCTAATTTTAATATCAATGATTTTGAATCAAAATTTAAATTTAATGTAAAAGTTATTTGGTACGAAAGCAGTGAAGATGACGCTATTGCAATATTTACAAGAATTAATATTGGAAAAATACCATTGACAAATGCCGAATTAATAAAAGCTTTGTTTTTAAATAGTTCAAACTTTGATAAAAAATTAAACGAAAAAATAAAACATAAGCAATTTAAAATTTCTTCAGAATGGGATTATATTGAACAGTCATTACAAAACAATAGATTTTGGTATTTCCTAAATGGGGATAATGTTACTACAAATAGAATAGAATTTATTTTTGACCTTATGAATAATCAAAAAGATTCTGCTGATAACTACTCAACATTTAGGTTTTTTAATAAAAAATTTGTGAAAAAAAATCAAGAAACAATAGAAAGTAATTGGCAAGAAATAAAGAAATATTTTCAAAGATTTCAAGAATGGTTTGAAGAACGAGATTTATATCATAAAATAGGATATTTAATTGCAACTGAATCACTTACTATTGCTGAACTATATAACAAGTCCAACAACTTAACTAAAGCAGAATTTAGGAGTTTATTGGATGAAACAATAAAAAATAGCTTAAAAAAAGTAACTTTAGAAAGTCTTCAGTATGGTGATAATCAAGTTAGAAATGTATTATTACTTTACAATATACTAACTATGTTAAATAATGAAAAGGACAATGCATATTTCCCTTTTGATATATATAAAAAGGGAAAATGGGATATTGAGCATATTACTTCCATTACGGATACAATTCCAAAGGAAAAACATAAGAAAGAATGGATAGATGATGCAAAAGTTTTTATTGATGATGAAAAAAAAGAAGGGAAAGAGCTAAAAAAACGAGCCGATAACTGTAATTGTGAAAATGATACTGAATTTGAAACTTTATTTAAAGATATTGTTCAACATTTTAACTCTCATTTAAAAGATGAAGATATTAATGATATTTCAAATTTAGCATTATTGGATTCTGAAACTAATCGAAGCTATAAAAATGCAGTATTCCCTTTAAAACGAAAAACAATTATTGAGAGGGAAAAGAATGGGACATTTGTCCCTATTTGTACAAAAAATGTTTTTTTAAAATACTTTAGCTCTTACCCTCCTAAAATCTCATTTTGGACACAAGAAGATAGAGAAAATTATTATAAAGATTTAGAACAAGTACTTAATGACTACATTAAAAAGGATATATAAAATGGATGATGTTAAATATCAAGGAGAAATTACAAGTTTCTGGAAGCTTTTAAAAAAATATAAAACTGAAATTCCAATTATCCAAAGAGATTATGCACAAGGGCGTAAAGACAAAGAAGAAATTAGAGATAATTTTTTAAATGCATTATTTCAAAGTATCAACACGCAAACACCAATAAAACTAGATTTTATTTATGGAAGTGTTCAGTCTGAGACTTCACAGCCTTTAGATGGACAACAAAGATTAACTACACTTTTTTTATTACATTGGTATGCTGCTGTAAAAGAGGAACAATTATCTAAAATGAATACTGATATTTTGAAGAAATTCACTTATGAGACAAGAATAAGTTCTGAAGAATTTTGTACAACCTTAGTGTCTAATTCATTTATGATTGATAAAGCAATGATTATAAGTGATGAGATAATAAATTCTGCATGGTTTTTTCTCTCTTGGAAAAAAGACCCAACAATTGATGCAATGCTAAGAACAATAGATGATATTCACAAATATTTTTTTGAAGTAGATGGATTGTGGGATAAATTAACTGATGAAGATTGTTTAGTGAGTTTTTATCATATCGAGTTAGAAAACATAGGCTTAACGGATGATTTATACATAAAGATGAATGCTAGAGGAAAACTTTTGTCTCACTTTGAAAATTTTAAGGCAAGTTTTCAAAAGAAAATTAATGATAATAAATGGGATGAGAATAAAGAGTTTCAAGAAACTTTTGCATATAAAATTGATGCTAAATGGACTGATTTATTTTGGAAACATAGAAAAGAGAATCGAATAGATGAAGCATTTATTAGATTTTTATCTACTATTGCAATGTGTCGACAATCTATAAGTAAAACAGAAGACAGACTAGACATTATCTCAAAACTACAATATAAGCCTGATTCAGTTAAAACAAGCTTTTTCTCCAAAGATGATTTTAATTACCTACAAGAATCTTTTGATGTATATTGTAAAATTTTTGATAAACAATTGGATATACAACTTGACTTTCCATTATTTCAACATACTCCAGAAGAAAGTTTATTTTCTGGTATTGTTTATGAAGGATTAAATGCTTCTTATCCTTTAAAGGTTCTGTTTTATGCACAGACTGAATACATTAGAAGAGCGACAGAGTTTAAAAGAGATATGTTTTTGGATTGGATGAGAGTTATAAGAAATATTATTGCAAGAGGAGATGTTGAGAAAAGTGGAAAAAGAGCAACAATTATTCGTAGTCCTCAAACTTTTGATGGTGTAATAAATTTAATCCATGAATTGTCATCAGGTTGTGAAGATATTTATAGCTATTTAGCCTCTAATCAAGTTAAGTCATCATTTGCTAAAGAGCAAATAGAAGAAGAAAAATTAAAAGCAAAATTAATAATTTCAAACAATAATAATAAAAAAATCATCTTCGATACAGAAGATACAAATTTACTACAAGGCAGAATATCATTTGCTTTATATTGTATTGATTATGAAAATGGGAAAGAATTGAATAGCTCTCAATTAGAAAATATTCAAAAAATTATTGTTCAATACTTCAATGAAGATGCACATATAAATAATGATTTACGCCGAGCACTCCTTATTATTGCAAATGATAATGGAGAATATGATTATTATGGATATTGGTGGTCATTTTGGAATGTAGTAAATGCAGATAAAAGGTGCCTACTTGATGACAATCTTAGAGCATTAGAATTTTATATTTATGGTAGAAGTAGTTATGAATATAGAATTTATCTTAAAAAACTTATTGTAGAATTACAGAGTAATAATTTAAAAGAGATTGCTGAAAAATTTGTTCCTCCTAGTAATATGCCAAACTGGAAAATTAGATTAATTAAAGAACCAAAATTACTAGATGAAATGTGTAAATCAAATCATATAGCAATCCCAGAAGATGGTAGTTGTTGTTATTTGCTTAAGAGTATGAGACCAAGAGATATAAATGGGTGTGAGAAAATAGAATAAGGGAACTACCTCAATGAATAAACAACTCATAACAACCTTACAAAACCAGTTCAATGAACTCTCAAATATTCTTGAAGACAGTATCATTGAGTATTGGTATGCCAGAGATTTACAAAAACTATTGGGCTATAACAGTTGGGATAAATTTCAAAATGTCATCTTAAAAGCGAAAATATCTTGTGAAAACTCTGGGGTGGAAGTAGAAGACCATTTTCGCCAAGTGGGAAAAATGGTACAAATAGGTTCAGAAGCTTTGAGAGAAATAGAAGATATTATTCTCACTCGATATGCGTGTTATCTCATCGCTCAAAATGGGGACAGCAAAAAAGAGCCAATTGCTTTTGCTCAAACTTACTTTGCAATGCAAACCCGAAAACAAGAACTTATAGAACAAAGATTAGAGTTAGAAGATAGGCTTCAAGCAAGAGCAAAACTAAGAGATTCAGAAACTGAATTGTCAAAAAATATCTATGAACGAGGGGTCGATGACAGTGGTTTTGGTCGTATTCGTTCCAAAGGTGACACGGCACTTTTTGGTGGAAATACCACCCAAAATATGAAAGATAAATTGGAAGTACCTGCAGGGCGCCCTTTG
>JBAYZM010000166.1:0-5431 GCA_041672515.1 Arcobacteraceae bacterium | reverse complement strand
TAAAGAGATGATTCATTTAGGCTTTATTGCCAAAAAAATGGGACACAATATTACGTTAATTATTGAAGGGCTTAATGAACTTGAAATTATTTTAGAAGTCGCTCGTGAAACCCAATTGGTATGCCCAAGTATTGGTTTGCGAGTACGTCTGTTTAACCAAGGTGGTGGTGTTTGGGCAAAAAGTGGGGGTATTGACTCTAAATTTGGATTGAGTTCTACGGAGATTTTAGAAGCGTATGAAATGCTTAAAAAGAATAAATTAAGTGATTACTTAACCATGATTCACTTCCATATTGGCTCATCCATGACCAATATTAAACCACTAAAAAAAGCCCTTAAAGAGTCAGGACACATCTACGCGGAACTTAAAAACTTAGGTGCTATCAATTTAAAAGCCATCAATATTGGTGGAGGATTGGCAGTGGAGTATTCACAATTCAAAAAAAGCATTAACTACTCCATGCAAGAGTTTGCCAATGATGTTATTTTTACGCTAAAAAACATTGCCAAACAAAAAAATGTTGATGAACCCGATATTTACACCGAATCAGGACGATTTATTGCGGCAAATTCAACGGTGTTAATTACCCCTGTTTTGGAGCTTTTTTCAGCCGAATATGAAGCCAATAACTTACGACTTAAAGAGATAAATCCTCCGTTGATTGAAGAGTTAAACTCTTTGTATAACGACATTAACTCTAAAATGGCGTTAGAGTATATGCACGATTCTATTGATCACTTAGAATCGCTTTTAAAACTTTTTGATTTGGGATACATCGATTTACAAGACCGTTCCAATGCAGAGATTTTAACGCATTTGATTATTAAAAAAGCAATTTCATTTTTAGAGGTGGATGACTTTGAAGAGATTAAACGAATCGACAATAAAATTCAAGAAAAATATTTATTGAACTTCTCTATTTTCCAATCACTGCCTGATTTTTGGGGAATTGCACAAGAGTTTCCGGTTATGCCTATTACGCATTTAAACCGAAAACCAACACGAAGTGCAAGTTTATGGGATATAACGTGTGACAGCGACGGGGAAATTCCTTTTAATCCTAAAAAACCATTGTATTTACACGATGTGAATTTAAACAAAGAAGAGTATTATTTGGCCTTTTTCTTAGTGGGAGCTTATCAAGACATTTTAGGAATGAAACACAACCTTTTTTCTCATCCTACAGAGATTAATATTGTGTTTGAAGATGGTGTCATGAAATTAGAAAAGATTTGTGAATCACAAAAAATCATTGATATTCTGGAAGATATTGACTACGATACCGATGAAATTCGTACCATTTTACAAAGCAAAGTTGATCAAGAGACGTACACAATATTGGATAAATATTTAAACGACAACAACTATTTAAAAACCACTTGGAGTTAAGATGCAAGAGGACAATCAGACACAAACTTTATCATTATGGGAACAAATAAAAGAAGATTTCAGTGTTCCTAAACTTAATGACCCTGCCTTAGAATCAACCTCGGAACTTTTTTTCAGTTATCCTGGGGTGTGGGCAATTATTAATTACCGAATAGCCAATCGGCTTTACCGAAAAAATTGGAAAACTCTTTCACGTATTATCAGTGGATTGAGCCAATTTCTAACCAATATGGACATTCACCCAGCAAGCACTATTGGGCGACGTGTTTTTATTGACCATGGCATTGGTGTAGTTATTGGAGCAACGGCTATTGTAGAAGATGATGTTCTTATTTACCAAGGTGTAACACTTGGAGGGGTGAGTTTAAACAAAGGAAAACGACATCCTACGATTAAATCCAACAGTGTTATTGGCAGTGGTGCAAAGGTTTTAGGAAATATTACCATTGAAAGAAATTGTAAAATAGGTGCCAATTCGGTGGTAATTTGTGATGTTCCTGAAAATTGTACTGCCGTAGGTGTTCCTGCTAAAATTATCAAACGAGAAGACGATAAAAGCTCTAAACTGTGTCATGATAATTTACCCGATATTACCAAAGAGATGTTCACCTATTTACTCGAACGAATTGCTATTTTAGAACGAACTTTACGCGATAAAAATCTTATTGATATCGCCGACAAAGACAAAGAACTTGAAGACGTTTACGAAAAATTTATCATTGCGATGAATTCCATTAAAAAATGATTTTTGAGTTACTGCTTTTTGGTACACTAACAGGTTTTATCTCTGGCTTTTTTGGAGTGGGTGGTGGAATGGTGTTAGTTCCCCTGCTTCTTTTTGCTTCGTTTGATATGAAACAAGCCGTTGCTATTTCTATCATGCAAATGGTTTTTAGCTCTATTTTTGGCTCTTTTTTAAACTTTAAAAACAATCTACTGAAAATAAAAGATGGACTGATTATTGGCATTGGTGGCTTTTTAGGTGGGCTTCAAAGCAGCTTTATTTTGAAAACATTTTCAAGTCAAACACTTAAATATCTGTTTATCGTGGTCGTTGTTTTTGCCATTTATAAAGTGGGATTTACCAAAGTAAGCGATACTCCAAGTAGGGTAAAAAAACACAATCCTTTTATGCTTTTTATGATTGGATTAATCATTGGAATGATTGCCATGAGTATTGGTGTGGGTGGGTCGATTATGCTTACGCCTGTTTTGGTGGGCTTTTTATATTACAACATAAAAGAAGCAACATCCTTAGCACTTTTTTTTATTATCTTCAGTTCCATAGCCGGATTTGTATCGCTCTCATGGAGTGGTCAAATGCTGTTTTATGAAGGAACAATCGTTGGAATCGCCTCTTTAGTAGGAGTCTATTTTGGGATTAAAGCAAAAGCCATGACCAATATTGCCTCGTATAAAACCTACACTTTGATTTTATACGGCGCGATTTTACTGTCCATGTTGTACAAAACTTTTCTGCCTTAAAACGCCGTTTCAACTCGGTTTTTACCGCTTTTTTTGGCTTTGTACATGGCTTGATCGGCTCTTGCTAAAAGTGATTGCATGGTATCATCCACATCAAACTGCGCTACTCCAAAACTGCAACTGACATTTTTAATGCTGTCAAAGGTTAATTCATTGATTTGTTTTCGTATCTTTTCAGACGCTTCCGCTGCTTGTGCAATATTTGTAAGAGGATAAATAACGATAAACTCTTCACCTCCCCAACGACACGCCAAATCTGTCGTTCGTACGGTATTTTTAACAACCCCAGCAATTCTTTGAAGCACAATGTCTCCGGTAATATGTCCATAGGTATCGTTGATGTGTTTAAAATTATCCACATCAAATAAAACAACAGAAAATGGCTCACTTTTATAGCGTTGCACTCTTGACATCTCATCTTTGAGTTTTTGTTCAAACTTCACCCGATTAAATAAAGAGGTGAGTTTATCGACCGTTGCTAATTGTTCTAGGTACAGGGCTTTGGATTGCAAAGAATTATTGACCGACGTTAAATGCAAGGTTTCATCGCGCATAAAATCCGCCCATTTGGAATAAATACGCGCAATCAACTCTTCTTGTGTAATTTGCCCTACAACATTGCCATCAAAATCTTCTACGATTAAGCGCTTGAAATTTTGTTTTTGGATAAATTCCAACGATTGAGCAATAGTCGTAGTGTGTTTAACTGACTGCAAAGGCGAAGTCATGTAGTTTGAAATGGGCAAACTTAAATCTTTTGACTCACCAAAGAGTTTAATCACATCTTTGGTGGTAATAATACCTACCCCTTTTTTGCCTTCAAAAATTATCACACAATCATAAATATTATCATCCATAAGCCCAATAACATCTTGCGTGGGGGTATTACTATTGGCTCGTTTGATATACGAACTGATTAAAATATCACTGAGCGTTCGTTTTTCAAGCAACAATTTTGGGTCAACACTGGAAATAATGTCGTAATATGAAACAAAACCACAAAGTGTGTGTTGGTCATCGACCAAACAAATGCACGTGCAATTTGAACTGATTTGATGAATAGCCTCTTCAATACACGTGTTGTAATTAATTGAAAATACTGTATCATATTTAATATCTTTGATACACGTTTCAAAACTTATATTATCGGCTTTTAATTTAATCAAATCGTTGGCTTTTAAAATCCCAAAACTTTTTTTACTTTTTGACAAAACAATGACATCTCGATGATTCTCTTGGTACATCAGCGATATGGCTTCATTAATTGTTTGGGTTTCATCAATCGTAACAACTCGTTTGGTTGCAATGTCAATTAACTTTGGGATTTGGCTCATGGGATTTCCTAAAAAGATATTTAAATAATTATAGCTGAGTTTTTATAAAAATAATAAAATTTATTATGTAACATCTGCAATAAAAAATACCAATAGGAAATTAATACGATTTACGCTACCCTCAAATAACTTTGAGTAGAAAACTACACTATTTAATTTCACCAAAAAAAACAAGGAAAAACATATGCCCCTACTGTATCGTACTACATTAAAATGCTAGTACACAATGAAATTGCCCAAAACACTATTGTTCCTAGCTTTTATGCCAAAAAAATCAATAAATCCATAGAAATTGTTACCATTCCAACAGCTGCTGACACCACTTTAAACCGAAAGAATGTGGGGATTAAGTTAGATGAAAAACTCATTTTAGATATCCTATCTAAAAGCTATGAAAAGGTGATTGTAACAGTTATTGAAAATGAAAATGATTTAAAATCATTAGTTAAAAGAAAACCCGATTTGGTCTTTTCAGGAATAAAATATTTCCAATTTGACAACCAAGAAATCTGGCTTTCTGATTATCTTAAACAACATAAAATCAATTATATTACCTCTAATAAAGAAGCCCTAAATAATGAATACGATAAAAACAATGCCAAACATATTGTCAAAGAAGCCAATATCAATACCGCAAAATTTTTCACCACTCAACCCGATGAACACCCAGTGGAAAGCTCACTTCCTGTCACGTTTCCTCTGTTTTTAAAACCCATCACGGGTGGTGACAGCCGAGGAATCAATCCCGAATCGGTTGTGTTTGATTTCAAAAAATACCAAGCCAAAGTTTTGGACATTTATCTCACACAAAAATCCCGTACGTTAGTTGAAAACTATCTTTCGGGGAAAGAGTACAGTGTGAGTATTTTAGAAAATAAATCAAAAAATATCTTAATGGTTTTGCCCGTTGAAATCATCGCCGTTAAAAATAAAAATGGTCATCGCATTTTAGATTATGAAGCCAAACAAAATGATTTGGAAGAAGTGATTGCTGTCAATGATAAAAAAGTCCATAAAGAACTTTGCTCCATTGCTTTAAACTCATTTATTGCCTTAGGCGGTAAAACCATGGGAAGAATCGATATCAAAACAAGTTTCAATGGCATCTTGCATTTCATAGAAGCAAACTTTATGCCAGGTCTTGGAAATGGCTATTTTAGTAGATCATTTATGCTCAATGAAAATATGGATTACGAGCAAATGATTTTAAAAGTCGCCGATG
>JBAYZM010000165.1:0-5481 GCA_041672515.1 Arcobacteraceae bacterium | reverse complement strand
TCGTTTTGAAGTATATTCTTGAAAAAATAACAAAAAAGATTCTATTTTTCCATACTTTTTTGATAGAATAATTCCAGTGATTTAAATATTAAAAACAGTGATAATATAAACACCCAAAGTAAGTGTAGAAATGAATGAACTCGTTGTACAAAAAAATATAAAAAATAAAATCTTTGCCATTCGTGGTGTACAAGTGATGTTAGACAGTGATTTGGCAGAACTGTATCAAGTAGAATCCAAAAGACTTAAAAAGAAATATTGAGCGATTTCCTGAAAGTTTTAGATTTCAACTTACAGAAGATGAATATAAAAACTTAAGGTCGCAATTTGCGACCTTAAGTTTAAAATTTACAAATTTAAATTTACACAATTTACACCCCAGTTGAATCTCCACTTTAGATATTGCAAAATATAATATATAATTTTTATTATTTTATTGGAGGAGAAATTATGCTAACAAAACAAAAAGTGGAAATTCAAACCTATGGGGGGGGTGTAGTTCCGCACTTATTCGTATGTTATTAAAAGAAAAAGGAGTGATTTAACATGATAAAAAAGATAAAAGAATTTAACCATATTTCAAAAGAAGAAATAGTAAAAATATTAAGATTATATTATTTAGAAAAAGAATTGAACTCTTTAAATCAATTAACTTTTTTTTTAATTGCATCAATATATTCTATTCCAGCATTAATTGCATTTACTTCAATTATGCCAATAGACCAACTTATTTTAAATTTAATATTTATGAACTCAGAAATAGTTTTAAAAACTGAATACAATTTAGCAAATCCAATCATTATAATTTTTAGTGTTTTAGCATATTTATTAGGCTTATTTTTTTATCTTTATTTCTTTTTATTATTGAGACCAAAAAAACATTTTATAAAAAAAGAAATAGAGAAATATGGAATAGTTAAAAAAAAATTTCTACTAGAAAGCAGTATCATATCTTATATTGTAGCCATGCTATTTTTAATTCCATTAGTCTATACAATATGGTTAATGTTTACTAGTAATTATATTGACATAATAGAAAAAAGACAAATTTTTCCAATTAAAAACTGTGATTTTAACAATAAAGTTATCATACAAGATGATTACATTGCCAAAATTGTTCAAGTAAATGATACTTTATACAAATGTACAAAATCTTGGAATCCAAAAAACAATAATTATATTTATAAAACATATATTTTAAATAAAGATCTTGCCGAAAAATTTCTTTATGAAGAAATTGCTTATTAAATGTATAAGTTTAGCAGCTTAAAAAATTACACCCCAGAAGTTGAATCTCCACTTTTAATTTAAAGAGAATGCTAATACATTTAAACTTTTTGAAGCCAAGTACTCTGCTTTTAAAATAAGAAGCCGAAATTTGTTTAACAAGAGAAAAGTATAAACTCACTCTTTAATAAGAAAATATAAGATTAATTAAACAAAAACCATATATAATGTTAATTACTAATTAACAAAATGGGGCTAAAATGTTAGATAACTTACGAAAATTAGAAAAAAGAATCCTCAAAGAGACCTCAAGTGAGTATAGGCGATATTTACACAAAAGCATTGATTTTGGCTCTGCGATGATAGGGATAGTTGGTGCTCGTGGTGTGGGGAAAACTACTCTTTTATTGCAATACCTCGAAGAACTCAAAACAAAAAATGAAAGCTACAAATCGCTCTATTTTTCTTATGATTATCCAACCAATGTAAATATAAAGCTCATAGAGTTAGCCGAAGAGTTTGTAAAAATAGGTGGGGAATATCTTCTTATCGATGAGATACACAAATACGACAGTTTTGCCATTGATTTAAAAGCGATTTATGATTTTTATCCCAAGCTCAAAGTACTTTTTACAGGCTCTTGTGCTACTTCTATTTATAACTCTCAAGCCGATTTAAGTAGAAGAGTGGTTTTGTATCCTATGAATGGACTTTCTTACAGAGAGTTTTTGGAAATGAAGCTCAATATTTCACTGCCCAGTTTTAGATTAGAAGAGATTTTAGCCAATCATATTAAGATAGTAGATAGTTTGAGTGAACAGTTTTTGCCACTGGAATATATGCAAGAGTATCTTACTTTTGGGTATTATCCCTTTTATTTCAAAGAGCAAAACCAATACATAAGACAACTCAATGCTGTAATAAATCAAACTATCGATATTGATTTAGTGTCTCTTGGACTTGTGAAGTCAAACTTTACCAATAAGCTAAAAAAACTGTTGCTTATCATCAGCCAATCAAACCCATTTGAGCTAAACATCACCAAAGTAGCTGCCAATATTGAAGTAAGCAGAAATACTTTGTATGCCTATTTGCATCATCTTGACCGTGGTGGACTTTTAAATATCGTAGAAAGCAGTAAAAAAGGGATAAGCAAACTCTCTAAACCAGAAAAACTCTATCTAAATAATACAAATATCTTTTATACTTTTGCGACCGAGCCAAAAATAGGAACAATAAGAGAGACCTATTTTGTATCACAAATAAACGCTTTGCATACTATTGAAGCCAGCGATAAAGGTGATTTTGTAGTAGATGGTAAATTCACCTTTGAAGTGGGAGGTGAAGGTAAGTCATTTGGGCAAATCAAAGATATGCCAAACTCCTATTTGGTCATAGATACAGATAGCACGGAAAATACAAACAAAATCCCACTGTGGCTTTTTGGTTTTTTATATTAAAACATCAGAGACATATGAAAAGGCTTAATTTTTAAGACAAGACATTGGCATTATTTTACGACATCTTGAAAACGATACCTAAAAAACATTACAGTTGCACTATATGCAACTGTAAAAAACTAATCAAAAAATAAATTACAAATTAAAACTTAATCCTATACCATTATTTAATTCATAAAAAGGAGATGTTATGTCAAAAAAGATTCTTATTCTCGCGGGAGATTTTGTTGAAGATTATGAAATGATGGTTCCATTTCAATGTCTGCTCATGTTGGGGCACAGTGTTGATGCGGTTTGTCCTAATAAAAAAGCGGGAGAGCAGATTAAAACTGCCATCCATGACTTTGAGGGGGATCAAACCTACAGCGAAAAACCGGGTCATAATTTCACTTTAAATGCGACTTTTGACGAGATAGACGAAAACAGCTACGACGCTTTACTCATTCCTGGAGGGCGAGCGCCTGAATATATTCGACTCAATCCCAGAGTATTAGAAATCGTTCAAAATTTCAATAAAAAAAATAAACCCATCGCCTCGGTTTGTCATGGCATTCAAGTATTAGTGGCTGCTGGCATTGTCAAAGACAAAACGTGTTCGTGTTATCCTGCTTGCGCACCCGATCTGACAACCAATGGTGGGAAATGGGCAGATATTGGATTTGAAGAAGCCTATGTCGATGGCAACTTAGTCACTGCGGCGGCTTGGCCAGCACACCCTAAATGGCTTGCTAAATTTAACGAACTTTTGGCTTAAAAACCTTTATAATAGAACTGCTTGAGTGGTTCTATTATTTGATATAATACATCAAAAAGAGTTTTTATGCCAACCATCAAATCTTTTACAAAAGGGTTACACGTCTACAAGACAATTGTAAATTACGATAAACCCATCCTTGCAAAACAGTTGTGCGAAAAATTAAATATCGAAAAGAGTACCATGTCCCGACTTCTAAAAACGCTTTACGAAGAGGGGTTTATAACCTATTTAGAAAAATCCAATGAAATCATCGCCACAGATATTACCAACACCACCAAAGACAAAACAAGAATAGAACTAATAGTCAATAAAACCAAAGCCTTACTCGAAGAAATCTACACCAAAACAGATGAATGTGCCTATTTAGGTGTATTTGATAACTATAAAGTACTCTATTTGAATCAAGTTGATAACTCGAAGAGAACACTCAAAACAAGAAATAACATAGGACTTCAAACGCCCCTTCATACCAATGCCTTGGGTAAATCGATTTTAGCTTTTGGAAAATATGATTTGGAAAAAGTCAAACTCAACTCATACACCCACAACACCATCACGTGCATACAAAACCTAGAAAACATCTTAACAGAAGTGAGAGAAAATGGCTATTCAATCGACGACAAAGAGTATCAAGACGGCATGAGATGCGTAGCCGTTCCTTTGTTTAATCACCAAAATATCCTCATAGGAGCTGTGGGAATTTCAGGAACAAAAGAGAGACTTACCTTGGAAAAATCGCATGAATTGGGGAAAATATTGTTGGATATCGTCAATACGCACTCTATCGTTGTATAGACGCAACAGACAGAAAAGATTTGGGAAATAAATGGAGCGGGAGACGAGACTCGAACTCGCGACAATCTGCTTGGAAGGCAGAAGCTCTAGCCAACTGAGCTACTCCCGCATGGGTATGGTGGGTCATGAAGGACTCGAACCTTCGACCACTCGGTTATGAGGCAAATTAACCGAGTAACCTTAAGATTCTTTTTGTTTCAAAACAGTCCTATTATTAGGCTTTCTATTGCATAATGATTCTTTTTATATTATAATTATTTCCATCGAAAGTGTTACCCAAAAGTGTTACCCAAAGGAATCAATATGGCAATTAATAGAGAAGAATTTATACACAAAATCAAACCTGGTTTAATGGCAAATAAAACTTACAAAAAATTCTTTTGCAGATTTAAAATAGATGAGAAAACATATTATAAAACCTTTGATTTTACTGATAAAAATTGGGATAAACGAACTTGCATCAATAAAGCTGAACAAGAAATGTTTTTATTCAAAGAAAAAAAATTAAATCCAAAATCTGAAATAAATGAGAATATTAAACTTAATCAATTTATTGAACAACACTTTGATAAACTGCCACAAACAACATGGACTCAAACTAAGAAAAAGCATTATGAAAAATATATTGCTAAAAGTATAGGTAATAAAAAAATTATTGACATTAGACAAATGCACATAAAAGAATGCATAAAGAAACAAGAAAATTTAGAATTAGCACCAAGAACAATTAAAACTACTCTCGAAATACTTAACCCTACTTTTAATGAAGCTATTGCCAATAGAGTTATTGACTTCAATCCATGTTATGGAATCACTATTAAGATTCCAAGAACTAAAAAAATAGTTTTAAATGCAAGTGAAGAATTAACGACTATAATTCAAACAGTTTATCGAGTATTTAACAATAATCCATATTATTTGTCTCTTTATTTATTTGCAATTCAAGGAAGAAGAAAATCTGAAATACTTAAGTTAAAATGGGAACATATTAATTTTAAAAACAATACTTACTTGCTTATAGATACCAAAAATGGTGAACATCAAGTATTTCATTTAGCCCAAAACATTCGTATAGAGTTAGAAAAATTTTACAATCACACTGGCTGGATATATGAGTCATTCATTAACCCTGGACAAAGAATTAATAATATTGAAAAACAAACTAACAAAATAAAACAACATATTCCTAATTTTACTCTTCATAGATTGCGAAATATAATTGTATCTGCAATGGCTGAACAA
>JBAYZM010000164.1:0-5517 GCA_041672515.1 Arcobacteraceae bacterium | reverse complement strand
TAAAAGCAATCGTGAGGTTTCTATGGCTTGTGCGGCTACGACAAAAATAGTGGCTTCGATGAAGACAGAAACGCCATTATTATCATAATACCAAGCCCCTGTTACATGAGTTTCATTGCTTTCGAGTTTATACACAAACGCTTCACTGATAATTTTAGCCTTGCATTGTTGCAACAAAGCCGCTCTGGCACTCCCTTTTGCTCCCGTGGCACACGGATAACTGCCACAAAAATTAGAGTACGAACACGCATTGCGGTGCAAAGCATCTTGGGGCAAAATCGCTCGAGCAGTGGGAATACTCTCAAAGGCTAACGCATCACACGCGTTATCAAACCATTGGGTTACGCCATTTTCCATGAGTGGTTTGTAGGGAAATTGACCCGTTGATCGAGGTTCTAAAAAAGAGTGTGGTTTCACATTTCCTGAAACTCCAATAACCGATTCCACTTTGGCATAAAAAGGTTCTAACTCTTCATACGAAATAGGCCAATCAACAATATTTGCCCCTTTAATTTCACCATAGGTACTTTGAAGTTTAAAATCATTGGGTTTTAAACGATGAAAAAATCCACTCATTAAATTGGAACTGCCTCCGACCATAGAACCGTTCCAAAAACTCCAATTATACTCTCTTCCATCGTAACGTGTTATGGAACCATCTTCCTCTTTTTCATTGATAATATGAAATTCGTCACTTAATTTGGGTTTGAACATCTCACGTCTTGAAATTGCCAATTCATCTTTACTGAAGTGTTTTTCTTTGTAGTATTTCCCTTTTTCTAGCACAACTACATTAAATCCCGCTTGGCTTAACTCATATGCAACGGGCGCACCACCAGCCCCACTTCCAATGATACAAATATCGTATTTCATAAAAAAGCCTCTTTGGGTTGAGGATAACCCGTTTCATGCCCCAACCATTGCCAACCTTGTTGATTGTGATTGATATTATAAATTGGATCACCCAAAACCGATTCCATAATCAAACTTAACATCATAAAAATAAACTTCTCTCCCCATTTCTCTTTGGAAACCGTTTGAAGCAAAACATAACGCTCATCAAAGCTCAGTTTTGTAAACGTTTTATAGTAATAATTGATTGACTCTTCATTAAGCCATTTGACCCCATTGCGGATAAATTGTTTGTCGTTGTTGGAAATATACGAATGATTTAACATCGTTACCATATACAAAGCACTGTTGGATTGTAACTGCTTTATCAAAGGAAACAAATCTTCTTGCAATAAAGAGATTGTTTCAAGTGGTGTTATGCTGGCATAGAGTCTTCCTTTTGAAAACACACACAATGCCAGTGTAAGAAAACTTGTTTTAATAAACGTTCGTCGAGAAGTCATGGGTGTAAATCCAACATGGTATTAGTTTTTTTCACCAAAAATAACTCTGTCCAAACTCCATTTTCCTGCTCCATACGCAACAAAAACAAGTAAAAAAAGCATATAGTATAAAGGAATTTCAAATCCATTCTCACCTGCACTAAATCCATTGGGTAAATGAACCGTAACGATGGCGACTGTCATGACCACAATTAAAGGAAGAGAAATCAATCGTGTGAATAATCCTAAGGTCAGCAAAACAACTCCCAGCATTTCCGTGGTTGCCGCCATATAGGCATTCAGCAAAGGAAAAGGAATACCTAATGTCTCAAACCAATATGCCACAGATTCAATACTGCCCCATTTATACGTGGCAGGATGATAAAACCCATACGCAATAACCAAGCGAGCCAATAATAAAGAGAGTGACTGAAGATAAACACCCCATAAAGAAACTCTCAAATAGTTTTGTTTGAAGTCCATAACTTACTCCTTATCCATGGTTTATAATTGCCTATGATACCATATTTTAATCATTAAGAATGTAAGATAAAAAGATTAGAGAAGATTTTAAGTTAAAAAGAAGTAGCACAAAAACCCTAAGGTTTTTATGCTCTAAAAGCTATTTTCCGTTCCCACATTTTTTAGCAGGAGTGGCATTTTGTCCACCACATTTTCCTGCACCACATTTCATGGCAGGGGTCTCTTTTTTATTGTCGTCAGATTTTCCTGCTCCACATTTTGAAGCTGGAGCAGCTTTATCTGCACCACATTTTCCTGCTCCACATTTTGAAGCGGGCATCTCTTTTTTAGCATCTCCACATTTACCTGCACCGCATTTAGCATCAGCAGCACTTAAACTGCTTGCACCCATAAACAACACGGCGGCAAATACTAAGACCGAAACTTTAAATTTTTTCATAGCAATCCTTTTAAAAATATCTTGACTTTAATTGTATCATAAAATAATAGAGAGATTAACCCTTGTTTTTACAATTAAGCTCTCGCAATTTATCCAACAACATAAAGACTTTAGTCGCACTTTGTTCGACATCTTTGGTGTAGGTAAAAATCTCTTCATTGGCAGCTCCCACCGCATATAAATCGACTGTTTTTTGTACTTTAGCATGTACATCTTCATGCACTTTTAACAACTCACTCCACTCTTTTGATTGAGCAAATTCTTCATTTTTATGGGCATTAATCCATTTTCCCAAATCACACTCATTGTGTGTTCTTACCGTAAAGTTTTTACCTACGCCACAATTATTGAAGTTGTTATCTTTAAAAACAATGTGATCAGATTTTAATTTATTCGCTGTAAAAATAAGCGCAGGATCACAAATACGTTTTTTAGACATCTCATTAAATGTCGTATGACTCACGGCATTTTTTAACTGCTCGACTAACTCTTGAGTATTTTGCGCCATCACATTAATATTTGATGCCAATGAGGCATTTTCTTGCGTAGCTTTATCCAAAGAGTTCACGGTGTCATTGATTTGAACAATCGCGTTTTGTTGTTCTTTTGTCGCATTGGCAACTTCTTCGATTAAATCAATGGTTTGATTGATGTTATCATCTAAGGCATTGTACCCTTGTAACATTTTATCAGTCACTTCTTTACTCAAATTCGCTTTTTGTGTCGCACTTTCAACAATGGCTTTAATCTCTTTAGCCGCATCCGCACTTCGAGTTGCGAGGTTTCGTACTTCTGCTGCAACAACCGCAAACCCTTTTCCTGCTTCTCCTGCCGTGGCAGCTTCCACAGCAGCATTAAGTGACAAAATATTCGTTTGAAATGCAATTTGATCAATAACCGTAATGGCTTCTAAAATAGAATTAACTTCACTGCTTAATTCATCCATCGATTTAACGGTTTGATGCGCCAAATTTTTCCCGACTTCGTTGGCTTTGGTCACACTTTGAGCATGTGTTGTCATTTTTTGAGCATTGGCACTGCTTTGTTTAATCGTTGAGGCAATCTCTTCAATGGCAGCAGCTGTCTCTTCTAGTGATACGGCTTGTAAATTTGAAGATTCACTCAATTTTTTAGAGGCATTGGATAACTCTTGTGAACTGTATTCTAACTTTGTATTTGAACTGTCAATTAACGCCATAACTTCTGACATCGTTGATTGTGTTACTTTAATTCCATTAAACAATGCAGCAATAAGCCCTGTACTGCCTTGGATACTTGGAATCTCTTTATCGTATTTGGCATGAGAAAGTTCCACTAAGGTTTGAGAAAGTAGCAACAAGTTTTGACTCATGGTGGTAATCATATGATTAATTACAGCAATCAAAGATGCAACCTCTTTTGAACTCGCCTCTTTTTTAATGGTATCATTAAACAATCCCACATTGACTTTTTCAATAACAACACGGGCTTCATCAATAACATCTTTGTCTTTTTCCATTCCTTTTTTAATTGAAGCCAAATATTCATTAAAACTTTTAACCACATCACCTATTTCATCGTTGTTTTCAACTTCTATATACGAGGATTTCGTTCGACTCTCTTTTACACTGTTAATGGCTTCTTTTAGATGATTAATAGGTCGAATAATATTGGTTTTCATATTAATCAACGAGATAATAAAAATAACAATCAAAGAACAGGTCAAAAGACTCAAGGCAATAAAAATCAAATTGGTCGCTTTATCAATCGCCAAATAAACAATTTCATGCGGACGAGCAACAATGGCAATCCCTAACTCTTTGTCTTGAAAATCTTTAATCTGTACAAAAGTGTACGTATAATCTTCGGTACTAATAACCCCTTTTTGAGTTAAACTTTTAAAATCAATCGTTTTAACCGCTTTCATAAACGGTTCATTAAAGGCTTTTTGGGAAACAATATACTCTTTTAAGAGTAACTTTTCATCCACTTTACCAATTGCAAGGGATTGGTGCATTAACAGTAAAAAACCATCTTGATTTTTTTCAAACTCTTTGACAACCGAGTTAATGCCTTGCATAAACTCTAAAGAACCTAAATGTTCTCCATCATCCCCAAAAATAGGAACAACGGAACGAATACTTAAACCAGCTACTCCACTTTCAAACGTATTAATCGCTTTTTTTGTGGCATTAACTTCAACAATACTGGCTCGAAATGAACTTAAATCATCCCCATATTTTTGAGGCATCCAACTTCTTAAAAACGATTTATTGTCTTTGGTATGTACATGGACTTTAATATTTTGAAAAGGGGTATTCTCTTTCATACTTTTTGAAAGATTTGCCAACGCATTTATCGCCAACTCTCGGTTGTTATCTTTCAATGCTCGTTTGATGTCATGGTCATTGGCAATTGAAATGGCGTTGGAAACTCCTACATCAAACTTTGCTTGGATTCTGTCTTTTGCCAACTCTTGTAAATTGGTGGTAATGTTGGTATAGACATCTTGTACTAATGTTTTCTTATAACTGTTCAATACGAAATAGCCTATGGCCATCGCTACAAATGTTACAGATAAAGAAATCAATGTAAACTTTTTTGAAATGGTCATGTTAGTCAAAACTTACTCCTTGTTTTTTGTCACTTTGTGTCACGCATTATATCTTCAACAATCTTACGCTTTCATTTTAGTTATAAATTAATAAATTATTATATAATAGTTTATGAGATTTTTACTTTTTGCCACACTCTTTTTATTGGTTTTTACCCTATTAACGCTTTTTATTTCAAAGCGTTTGGTCAATAAGTTACACTTTAAACCCATTTACAAACGGGCATTTAATATTTTCTTGAGTTTTAACTTATTGGGAGTATTGGGATATATGCTCTTTAGATACTATCCCGTTGTACCCAATTTCATCTATTTTTTATTCAGTATTCCCATTGGTGTCATTTTTCTTTTATTTACCACTACGGTAATTTATGAACTGTTTAATTATCTTATTCGTATCACTTCAAAAGAGAACGGAAGAAGAGAGTTTTTTAAAAAGTCATTGGATTTTAGTGCTTTAGCATTGGCAAGTGGTATTAATGCCAAAGCCTTATACAACGCCAAACACATTGAAACCCAAAACGTAACTGTCAAATTAAAAAATCTAAAAAAGAGTTACACTCTCGTACAACTAAGCGACATTCACATTGGGGGACTTATTGACAAAACATTTATGGCTTCACTGGTTAAAAAAGTCAATGACATTTCGTGTGATGTAGTTGTCATAA
>JBAYZM010000163.1:0-5610 GCA_041672515.1 Arcobacteraceae bacterium | reverse complement strand
TACTTCCCACGCACAGTTTCCTTGACAGTTTACACAATGGTACGCAAAGCCGTGTTCCTCTTTTTTACCGTAGGTAAATCCAAACTCATTTCGATACATTTTTTCAGTGTATGAGGCATTTGGATAGTTCTCTTTGCCACTTTCTACGCTGATAACATCGGTTTTAGCAAACAAATAGCCTTGCCCTGCAACCATAGCAGCTGTGGCACTGGATATTTTTAAAAAGTCTCTTCTTTTTTGCCCAGTTTGTGGCAAAATTTCCTCTTTTGGTATAGGTTTTGTCATCTACTCTCCCCTTTTATCTGTTTATGGGTAAATTCATATCATTACCCCATTCATCCCAGCTTCCTGTGTATACTTTTGCATTTTTATAGCCAAGCATTCTAAGCGCCACAATAATTTCAGTACTTCTTCCTGCTCCCACATGACAATAGGCGTAAATTTCTTGATCTTTTTTTATTCCATATTTATCAAAGGCTTTTTGCAACGCTTCTAATTTTTTAAAAGAGAGTTTGTTGTCAAAATCGGTAATATTCGTCCACTCTAAAAACGTAGCGCCTGGAACGTGTCCGCCACGTGCTACATTGTCGAGTTTATTTTCCCCTACAATTTCAGCCATCGCTCTTGTGTCAATAATTCTGTATTTAGAGGCTTTTCCTTTTTCTTTAATATCCAAACTCGCTTTTAAGACCTCTTCTTTGGCAACAATTAAATCCCAATCGATTTTTTGAGTATCAATGGTGTATTTAACGTGTTCGTGTTTTGGCTCTTTGCCTTTTTGAATGTAAAGTTTTGGCTCCAAGGTTTCAATTTTATTTTTTAATTGCTCTTCTTCTTTTTGATAAGAGGCGATTAGTGTTGCATTGGTTTTATTGTCTTTTGCCAATTTCTTTAACTCTTTAATTCGCTCTTTGGCATTGTCAACGATTTTTTGGTTAGGGTCAATGGCTTTCATGGCATCCATTCCACCGTTAAGAATTTTGACATTGTTGTGTCCAAAACTTTTGAAAAATGCCCAAACACCAGTTGCATTGGGTCCTCTGAAGTTATCATAGGCAATAACCAAGGTGTCGTTAGTGATACCTTTTGAACCAATAAACTCTTCGGCTTCAGGTGGACACATAAAAAGTGGTGTACATGGCATGTTTCCCGTAATATCTGAATGGTGCAAATGGTGGGCATACATCTCTACTGAACCTACGATATGACCAATCGATTCATAGGTGTCGTGTGAGTCTCCACTGACAAAGACCACCTTTTTGTTCCCTAATAGTTTGACAGCTTCTTGAGCACTGATTAGATGCTCTTTCATACTTTTGGTATACCCTTTTGAACTGTAGACGTCATTGGCTATTAATGAAGTCGTTGCAAAAAAGAGTAAAAACAGAACCAATTTTATAGCTTTTCTCATGGCTACTCCTACTTAAAAATTTGAAATCTATATCAATCATGGGATGAAATTAATATAAGCAATTATTATAACTAGTAAATGTAAATTTAGTGTAAAGAGTTTGAGTTAATTCCCACCAATACGGCAACTTATAAATAATATAAGCTGAGATTATAGTTATAGATTTAGTCAAAATTTAAAAAGTTTGTGATATTATCAATCGCATAATTTTTAAAGGAATAGCATGTCAAACGATGCGATATTGCAAATTTTACAAGACAAAACATTGGATATTAAAAAAGTAGCTGCGATTTATGAAGAGAATACAAATAATTTACCCATAGAATCGATGGTGGCAATGAATTTGAGTTTACGAACATCCGTCTATGATAGCAATTTAGAAAAAAGTGATACGATGATTGCGTTATTGGAACAACTGGCCACTTCAAAATCCATGGAAGCCAGATGGGCTGTGGCTAAAAATCCGCATACACCTCTTTTGGTTCTTGAAAATTTAGCCAAAGATGAGGTCAATTTGGTTCGAGCGTTAGTGGCAACCAATGCCAATACCCCCGCAAAAATATTAGAGAAATTTTTTAACGATGAAAAAATAGTACGAGACGGTTTATCGGGAAATGGCAATACTCCTTTAAAACTGTTGACCATTTTATGCAAAGACACTGACAAAATGGTCAGATTGCGAGTAGCAGAAAACAAAGCAAGCTCCAAAGCCATTTTGGAACAACTCTCTTTTGACAGTGTTGAAGATGTCAAAAAAGCTGCCCAAAAGAATCTTGCCAACCAAAGAACTAAAGAGGACGCATGAAAAGAAAATACGAAGAAACATTCAAGTATCAACATCTGGTAGGTCAAATGCTTACTCTCTTTTTTTCAGGGGTTTACATCACTTCCTATGATATGATACACATTGCACACGAATTGGGACATGAACTTCCCAGTAAAAACCGAGAACTCATTTTAAAAAATCTTTTTTTGGAATGTGAAAAAGCCCATCAAATGCCACAACTGGTTCAAAAACTGATTGTTTTATTACAAACGCGAATAGAGGCTTATAGCAAGTTAACACAACTGTATCCTACGATTCATGCTGTTTCAGTTTCGTGGATACAAAAAGCTCATACCATTATCAAACTGTTACAACAACAATTACGAGTCAACCCGTATGAATGAAATTGAAATAAACGCCATTTTAAAAACGATAATATATCCACGACTCAATCGAAATATTGTTGAGTTAAAATTAGTTGAAAGTATTAAGAGTACTTCAAAACAATTGGATATAGTGCTTTGTATTAGCGATGAAATGATGTTTGAAGAAGTCAGTCAAGCCATTGAAACTTCAGAACTTAACGTCCATTTTGAAACCATTGTGGTACAAAAAAAACAAGCAACACCACGAAAATCAATGCATTATGGAAGTACAACAAAACCCAATAATCGAGCCACGTATGCCCAAAAAGTCATCGCCGTAACTTCAGGCAAAGGGGGAGTGGGGAAAAGTACTGTCAGTGCAAATTTAGCGGTGAGTTTAGCACAAGAGGGATACAAAGTAGGGTTGTTGGACGCCGATATTTATGGTCCAAATATTCCAAGGCTCCTAGGCGTTGAAAAAGAGAAAATGCAATGGAATGACCATAACAAAATTATTCCCAGTGAAAATTTTGGGATTAAAATTATGTCCGTAGCACTCACAACCCCTCAAGAAGACACCCCACTGGTGTGGAGAAGTAGCGTTGCCATTTCAGCATTGGTGCAATTTTTAGAAGATGTGGAGTGGGGAGAGTTAGATTTTTTAGTCATTGATATGCCTCCAGGAACAGGCGATGTGCAATTAACCATGGCACAAGAGTTGCCTATCTGGGCTGCTGTAATTGTAACAACACCCCAGCAAGTCGCTCTTGATGATGTCAGTCGAGCCATTATGATGTTTAAAGATATTGGTGTTCCTATTGGGGGATTGGTTGAAAATATGAGTTATTTTATAGCGCCCGATACCCAAAAACGATACGATATTTTTGGAAGTGGCGCTGCACAAACATTGTGTCAAAAATATGCCATCCCTTTTTTAGGAGAAATTCCTTTGGACAGTACCATTCGTGAAATGTGTGACACGGGAAAAGTCGTTGTGGCTTTGGGAAATGAGGCGTTAAAAGCTCACTATAAGGTCATTACCCAAAATCTTTTCAAGAGTTTATAAGCAAATATTAAATAAAATCGAAAACCATATTGTATAAGGGGAATTAGATGCTTAAATTAATGAAAAACTCTTGCTGGTTTTTACTATTCGTGGGTGTATTATCTTTAAATGCTCAACAGTTACAAACTAAAGAGTCGCCAACGCTGGACGAGCCAAAAAAAGCTCAGATTGTTAGAAGCGCTGACGGACAACAAGGGATTTTACAACCTGTAAAAACTGATCCATCAAGAGATCCTGTTGCACAAAGTGATGCCAATAAACTCGAAGCTGCCAGACAACGACTCGATGTTGCTGCAGATGTTCAAAAAATTGTAACGACACAAGATACGCTTGAAGCTACCATTGCCAGTTTAGCAACACAAATGATGCAAAATAAAAAAATGCATACTACAAAACCTGTATTAATCACAAGCTTTGTTCGATTGGACAACTTAAAACAGACTTCAGAATTTGGAAGAGTGTTAAGTGAAAGTTTAATCAATGAACTTTCAAACCGAGGATTTAATGTGATTGAATTTCGAGGTCAAGTGGGAATTTCCATTAACGAACAAGGTGAATATTTTATTACACGAGATGTGAATAAATTAAAACAAAATGTTGAAAATACCTATGTTGTTGTGGGAACCTATTCACGACAATACAAACAAGTGATGTTAAATGCTCGAGTTATTGACAATGCATCGGGACAAATTATTTCAAGTTCACGAGCAACATATGCGCATGACTTAAGAGAAGATTGTGTCGTGTTTAAAGATTGTCAACCGCCACGAAGCATTAGAATTATGAAAGAATAGTGAGTTGATGAAATTTAAGCATACAGTGCTAAAAAAAGTGAAGTATGTTATTACGTCGCTTTTTTTAGCCTCTTTTTTTACGGGTTGTTTTTACATGAACATTGATGGTTCAAGTGACTTTGACAGACTCATTAACTCTATGGTTGAGTCCTCGTATAAAAAACTTAAAATGAATATTGAACAAGATGAGGTGGTATTGGTCTCTGATTTTGTCAATATTGATAAACTTCAAAACCATTCCAAACTGGGATTTTTACTCTCTGAAACACTTAAAGACGTCTTATCGAATCAAAATATTATTATTCGAGAAGTTGAACTGGGAAAACATTTTAAACTGGGTGAAAAAGGGTTTAATGTCTTAAGCCGAGATATCAATGATGTGTATGCCCAAGTGGATAAAGAACGATTTGCCGTAGTAGGTACGTATTCCATTACCGATAAACGATTGCGAATTTTTATTAAATTAATCGATATTCAAACGGGACATATTTTAAGTTCAGCAAGTGAATCGACTGTGATGACCTCGGAAATAGAAAAATTGGAGCATGTTCCTAAACAAAATATCCACAGCAATGTCTATACTCCCATGGTGTTGTAAAGCCATTTTTTAAAGAATTTGATGCACTAAAAACTGTGCTTTGACATCGCCTTTAAACTCATTTCTGTTTAAAGAAACAATAATATCAATCGCCTCTTTGACAACAACCGTACGAGTATTGAACTGAATGGCTTCAAAGACAAATCCACTGGAGTTAAGGACGAGTTTTAAATGATTCTTATCTTTTCCAAAGAGTGTTGAGTTTACAACTTGTGCATTGGAAACTTTAAAAATGGGTCTTAAATTATCCAAACCATAGGGTTCGTATTGTTCTATAATATCGATAAACTCTAAATCAACGCTATGCACATCCAATTCTCCCAGTGTATTAGGCTCAATATGCAACGACTCTTCACATTGGCTTATGGCATCATTGATGGAGGCTTTAAACGCTTCTAAATGCTCTTTTTTAAGCGATAATCCCGCTGCATTTTTGTGTCCGCCAAAACCTAAGAGTAAATCACTGGCTTTTGAGATAATCGAATGAAGATTAATATCCCCATTGGCTCTGGCACTGCCTTTGGCAATGTTGTTATTAATAGAGAAAATGAAAGCGGGTTTTTTGTACTTATTGGAAAGTTTTGAAGCCACAATTCCAATGACCCCTTCA
>JBAYZM010000162.1:0-5670 GCA_041672515.1 Arcobacteraceae bacterium | reverse complement strand
GTGAGTATTATGAAAAAAATACCGCTTTGTATCTTGAAAAAGTCAATGCCCTTAAATCTAAATTTGATGCTTCTATGCAAACGTGCAGCAATAAAAAGATTTTGGTTAATCACGATGCGTTCAGTTATTTTGCCCACGATTATGACGTGAAACAATACAGCGTATCGGGAATGACACCAGAAAATAAACCTTCTGCTAAACAAATTGCCGAACTGATAAAAATGGTAAAACAAGAGGGCATCAATACAGTGTTTTTTGAAGAGTTTGCCAGTCCAAAAGTGGCACAAACCATAGCAAAAGAGACCCATACGAAAACCGATTCACTTCGACCTGTTGAAAACATCTCAAAAGAAGAGAACGAAAAAGGGATTGGTTATTTAGAGATTATGGAAGAGAATCTTCAAAAACTCAAATTTGCTATGGGGTGTAAATAATCAAGTTGAACACAATGATTGAGTTAAATAAGGTCAGTTATAAAAATATTCTTTGTGATATTTCATTGTCAATTGAAAAAGGTGATTATGTTGCCATTGTGGGACCTAATGGGGGCGGAAAAAGTACTTTATTGAAGCTTATTTTAAAACGATTGGAAAAAGACAATGGCAACATTACTCTTTTTTCAACGCCCCAAGAGAGATTTAAAGAATATTACAAAATAGGCTATGTTGCTCAAAATTCTGTTCAAATTGACACCAATTTTCCCGCAACAGTTGAAGAAATCATAAAATTAGGATTTGCCTATAAAACCTCTTTTTTTACTAAAATTACCCCAAAAGAGAATCAATATATGGAATATCTTATGCGTATATTTGATATTTTAGATATTAAGAAGCAACTAATAGGTGATTTATCGGGAGGACAAAGACAAAGAGTAATGATTACCAGAGCCCTTTTGAATCAACCCAAACTGCTCATTCTTGATGAACCCAATGCGGGGATTGATGAAGCATCACAAACAACATTTTATACCCTTCTTAAAGAGCTGAATAAAACCGAAAAACTGACCATTGTCTTTGTAACTCATGATTTAGGACGACTTAAAGAGGATGTTAATAAAGTGTTTCATATTAATAAAGTGTTGTCCTAATGGAAATGTTTGAATATACCTTTATGATAAATGCCCTAATTGCAGGCATTATCATTGCCGTATTGGCTTCGACTTTTGGAATTTTTGTTGTGGTAAAACGCTATGCCATGCTTTCGGACACTTTAGCGCATGTCTCACTTTTAGGCGTTGCCATAGGGTTTTTGCTGAATATTTCTACCATTTGGAGTGCCATTATAGTTGCATTGAGTGCCTCTTTGATTATTGAGTACATAAGGAATTATAAAGCCGTTTATTCTGACTCTATTTTAGCCATATTTCTCTCTTCTTCTTTGGCATTGGCAATTATAATTGTTTCCCTTTCAAACTCTTTTAACAGTTCATTGTTTGATTATCTGTTTGGTTCTATTGTGGCAGTCAGCCATGAAGATATTATTTCTATTTTGGTCTTTGCAACTGTTTCTCTTTTTTTGATTGGATACCATTATCAAAAACTGTTATTGATTTCATTTGATGAAGATTTAGCTTATACCAGTGGAATCAATGTCAGATTCTTAAATTTATTGTTTGTTTCTTTGGTTGCCATTATGATAGGACTTTCCATAAAAATTATTGGAGCATTACTCATTGGTGCTTTGATGATTATTCCCATATCCACTGCAATATTGTTTAAACAAGGATTTTTTACAACGTGGATTATTGCTTTAAGTATGGCAGTTTTTAGTGTCATTGCTGGGCTTACACTCTCTTTTTATGTTGCATTACCCAGTGGAGCAACGATTGTTTTGCTTACTCTTATTTTATTTTGTTTAAGTTACATCTATAAGAAATTTATGTAAATAGGTGAGATTATGAATAATTGTTTGTATTGCCATAAACGAATAGGAATAGCAAAAATATTTTGTTCTAAAGAGTGTAAAGAGAACTATTTTGGTTTAATGAATATCAATATTCCCAAAGCTTTTGTCAAAAGATGTCTTTTCTTTTGTGATGAAAAGCAAAAAGAGGAGTTTCTGTATCAATATGCCTTACGACATAACTATAAACTGGAATTGCTGAAAATACAGTTTTCACAGCTTGCTAAGAAGTATTATGGCATTAAAATATAAAAGAATAAACTTCTTTTGACCTTTAAAAAGGTATAATCTAGCCTTAATATTATAAAAAAGTTGATACGAAATAGATGAAAGAAACCCTACTAAACATTATAAAAACACGAGCCATGGTCATTGATGGAGCCATGGGAACACAACTGCAATTAGCCAACATTGAACCTCAAGCGTGGTTGGATGAAAACGGTAAAGACCTTGAAGGGTGCAATGAACTTTTAAATGCCACCGCACCTCATGTTTTAGAAAAAATTTATTCGGCGTATGCATATGCCGATGCCGATTTTATTACCACCAATACCTTTGGTTCCATGCCATGGGTTTTAGATGAATATGGCATAGGCAATCGAAGTTATGAACTCTCAAAACTAGGGGTTCAAATTGCCAAAGAGGTGTGTGCAAAATATTCAACCCCAGAAAAGCCACGATTTGTTTTAGGCTCAGTGGGACCTGGAACAAAACTTCCCAGTTTAGGACACATCACCTATGATGCGATGTATGAGGGCTATAAAATCATGGCACAAGGCATGGTGGATGGTGGTGTCGATGTTTTTTTACTGGAAACCTGCCAAGATCCTTTACAAATAAAAGCAGGAATTCATGCTATCAGTGATGTAGCACCTCATATTCCTATCATGGTTTCAGTGACCATTGAGTTAAGTGGAACCATGCTTATTGGAACAGATGCCATAACGATTGCGACCATTTTAGAGCCGTTTAATATTTTGTCCTTAGGATTTAACTGTGGAACAGGACCTGCTCAAGTAGCTAAACACGTTAAGACGTTAAGTCAAATTTGTAAATTTCCTATTTCTGTTCACTCCAATGCAGGGTTGCCACAAAACAAAGGGGGATATACTTATTATCCCATGGGTCCAACGGAGTTTGTGGCGTTACAAAAAGAGTTTTTGCAACTCGATGGAGTTTCCTTTTTAGGGGGATGTTGTGGAACAACGCCTCAACACATTAAAGCTTTAGCCGATGGAATTGCTGGAATAGTGCCAAAAGCACCAACGGGGAAAATGGAACCTTCCTTGGCTTCATTGTTTATGACCGTACCTTTAAAACAAGAACCTGCACCTTTACTCATAGGCGAACGAAGCAATGCTACAGGAAGTAAAGCTTTTAGGGAATTGCTTAAAGAGAACGACTACGAAGGTACCTTAAGTGTGGCGCAACAGCAAGTTCGAGCAGGAGCTCATGTGATTGATGTGAGTGTCGGATTTGCAGGGCGTGATGAAACAAAAGACATGAACGAAGTGGTTGCTTTGTATTCTCAAAAAATACAATTGCCACTAATGCCCGATTCAACTCAAATTAAAGCCTTAGAAGTTGCACTCAAACAAATTGGGGGAAAACCCATAATTAACTCGGTGAATTTAGAAGATGGGCAAGATAAGTTTGATGAGGTATGTGCTTTAGCTAAAAGATTTGGGGCAAGTTTGGTGTGTTTGGTTATTGATGAAATAGGGATGTCTAAAACCAAAGAGCGAAAAGTTGAAGTGGCTGAGCGAATTTTTCAAAGAGCGGTGAATGTGCATGGTTTTAATCCCAGTGATTTGGTGTTTGACATGTTGGTGTTTACAGTTGGAAGTGGAGATGATGAGTACCGAACTGCTGCTATTGAAACCATTGAAGCCATACGAGAATTTCAAAAAATGCACCCCGAAGTGGGTACCACTTTAGGGTTGTCCAATATCTCGTTTGGGCTAAGTGCCAATGCCAGAGTCTATCTTAACTCAATGTTTTTACACCATTGTGTGGAAGCGGGTTTAACAACGGCAATTGTAAATGTTAAACATTTGCTTCCAATGAATAAAATCAGCCAAGAAGATAAAAAAGCGTGTAATGATTTACTGTTTAATAACCAAGAAAACGGTGACCCTTTATTTAAGTTCATTGAACACTTTTCTACCATTGGGGCAGTTGAGCAACAAAGTGATGAAGAGTACAATGCGTTAAGCCATGAAGAAAAAATCAAAAAACTGCTTTTAGATGGCGATAAAGACAGGCTTATTCCTTTAGTAGAAGAGGTGCGACAAAGTGTACCACCTGAACTTATTGTGAATGAGTGGCTCATTGATGGCATGAAAATCATTGGGGAACTCTTTGGTTCGGGGCAAATGCAGTTGCCATTTGTATTGCAAAGTGCTGAAACCATGAAAGCCACCGTGGATTATTTAAACCCTTATTTGCCCAAACAAGACAAAGCCACAGATACGGTTCTAGTGCTTGGAACGGTTAAAGGCGATGTGCATGATGTGGGAAAAAACTTGGTCGATATTATTTTGTCCAACAATGGATTTAAAGTCATTAACATTGGAATTAAAGCCGATATTAACGACTTTATTGTTGCTGTTCGTGAACACAAAGCTCAAGCCATTGGAATGAGTGGATTGTTGGTTAAAAGTACAGCAGTGATGAAAGACAATTTAGAAGAGCTTAAAAAACAAGGCATTGATATTCCGGTACTTTTAGGGGGAGCTGCTTTAACTAAAGCATTTATAAATGATTATTGCCGACCAATTTATGATGGTCCTATTTTTTATTGTCGAGATGCTTTTGATGGAGTTGTTTCTATGCAACGCATAGAAAAAGGGGATTTAAATACCAAATTAGCAGCCGATGAAATTGTTCTTGATGAAGAAAAAGCCAAAGTGAAAGAAAAAATAGTGATTCCTCCTGTTGAAGAGATTGTTATGCCAAAACGAAGTTTGAAACAGCTTGTTCCTCCTTTTTGGGGACGAAAAGTGATGCATGAAAAGAATTTCAACAAAGAGTTGGCATTTGAGTGGATTAATCACCGTGTATTATTTCGACAACGATGGGGATATAAACGAGCTGATTTAACGACTCAAAAGTTTTTGCAACAAGAAGAAGAGTTGGTTCAACCTCTTTATGAGAAATTAAAAGGGGAGTTTTTAGATAAAAATCTTTTAAATCCTATTGTGTTATATGGATATTTTCCGTGTGTGGCTGTCGATAATAAGTTGTATATTTTTGACCAAAACCACTGGTATAACAATCAAGATGAAGCCAATGTTGTTCCCCCTTTAGATGAAGCCATTAAGATTTTTGAATTTCCACGACAAAGCCGAGAGCCACACCGATGTATTGCGGACTTTTTTAGTTCAGACAGACTCGATGTGATTGCTTTTTCATGTGTGAGTGCAGGTTTAAGTATCAGCGATTATGAACGTACGTTATACGATGAAGGCAAATTCCAAGAGTATTATCATGTGCATGGACTTGGTGTAGAACTCGCGGAAGCCTTGGCTGAAATCGTGCATAAGCAAATACGTCTTGATTTGGATATTGTCAAAAAAGAGGGGCATACGCTTAAAGATGTACAAATGAAACAATACACAGGATGCCGATATTCTCCAGGCTATGCTGCGTGTCCTGATTTGGAAATGAGTCGATTGATTTTTGATTTATTAAAACCCGAAGAGTTTGGTGTGGAGTTGAGTGAAACCTTTCAAATTCACCCCGAACAAAGTACGTGTGCGATTATTG
>JBAYZM010000161.1:0-5710 GCA_041672515.1 Arcobacteraceae bacterium | reverse complement strand
TTAAAACTTCGTATCGTACTCTTTCTGATTCTTGATTGGCAATTTGAACTCGTTCAATTTGCTCTTTAATTTTTTCAGGAAGAACGATTTCTCTTAATTGAACCGATTCAACGCTAACAGGTTTTCCTTCTAAATTCTCAATTTGTTCTCGAATTCCTTGTTCAATCATTGTAGCAATTTCATTTCGTTTCGTTGGTAACTCTTCGGCATTAAATCCACCAACCACATTTCGTACGACA
This sequence comes from Arcobacteraceae bacterium, assembly GCA_041672515.1. Taxonomy (GTDB): domain Bacteria; phylum Campylobacterota; class Campylobacteria; order Campylobacterales; family Arcobacteraceae; genus Marinarcus. Next base: position 5,471 of record JBAYZM010000161.1, on the reverse strand, counting down.
TTTCGTACGACGGGATTTACGATTTTATCTTCCCAGCTTAAACCCCAGTTAGCAATCGTATTAGGAGCGCCCTCAGCTGTAAGTCGGTATTGAACCGTAAGTTCAATTGATACGGGTAATCCTCTGGCATCTAAAATATTAATCGCGGGGTTGATTTTAATTCCTGGATCAAATCCACTCATTTCCTCAACACTTCGATAGTTTAATAATCGAACTTTGGTATCCACAACGATAACTTTTTGGAATACCGGAATATAAAGGTGAAAACCTGGATTTAAAGGCATTTCATCGTATTTACCTGTCGTTGCTTTAATACCAACTTGTCCTGATTCAATAATTGCAAATGGTTTTGCAACGAACATGATGGCAATAACAATTACAATCGCATAGATAAAACCAGCTTTTTTACCCAAATTTTTTAAAAATTCAGGTGTTTCAAATGGCGGTTGAAAGTTTCCACCTCCATTGCTGTTTCCTTCACTGTTTTGTTTTTGTCTATTTTTAAAATAGTCATTATCAATAGGCATTATATTTTTCCTTAATTTACGTAGGTTAAGTATTTCACATACTTTTCATTTTTACCAGATACAGCGTCGAAGTACGCAGTTTGTAGTTTTTCAGTTATAGGTCCTCTTTGACCTGCACCAATAACTCTACAATCCACTTCTCTAATTGGCGTTACTTCTACGGCAGTCCCAGTAAAAAATGCTTCATCGGCAATATAAATCTCTTCTCGTGTAATTCGTCGTCTTACAACTTCAAACCCTAAATCACGAGCAAGGTCAATAACCGTTGCTTGAGTGATTGATTCTAAAGAGTTGTCATTGGGAGGGGTAATCAGTACACCATCACGAACGATGAAAAAACAAGCACCTGAAGCTTCTGCAATATACCCTTGGTCATCTCTTAAAAGTGCTTCATCGTATCCACACTCAACGGCTTCATATTTTGCCATTTGTGAGTTTAAATAGTTTGCAACAGCTTTGGCTTTTCCCATTCCAGAAGTATTTGGTGTTCGTGTCATTGAAGAAATCTTTACACGTACCCCTTTTTTAAGCCCTTCTTCCCCTAAATAAGCTCCCCATTCCCAAGCAGCAACACTGACTTTTACAGGGGCTTCTTTGTGATACAATCCCATAACACCATATCCTAAGTAAACTAAAGGACGGATATATGCACCCTCAAATAATTCATTTTTTTGTAATAATTCAACTTGAACTTGATTTAATTCTTCAAGTGAGTAAGGCACGTTCATCAGAGTCATTTTAGCAGAGTTAAGTAATCGTTTAGTATGTTCATTTAATTTAAAAATTGCACATCTTCCATCAACTGTTTTGTAAGCTTTTGTACCTTCAATAGCACCATTTCCATAGTGAAGCGTATGGCTAAGTACATGTGTTGTTGCATCATGCCAATTTTTAAACTCTCCATCCATCCAAATATATTTTGCTTCAGTCATCTTGTTTTTTCCTAAATTGAAATTTTAAGCTAATAGTCTAGCTAAGTTTTAATTAAAGCTACGTTATGACACTTAAAATTATTGGTTAAATAAAATGGCATTTAGCCCTTTTTTAAGCACTTCTTGTTTAAACATTTTTGAAGCATTTACAAGCGCATTTTCAGGTGTTGAAGATGAGCGTCCAACACTGCTAATAATCTGATTAGAAACAATTTTACCCTCTGAAATAACCGAAACTGTGGTGACAACTTTGGCAATTTGCCATCCTAACGCAATGGAATAATTAACCGTGCTGTTTAATTGAATCTCTAAATTGTTTTGAGAGTTAGCCACTTTGTATCCCTCTTGATTAAGGGCATCAATAAACTCATGAGCATATAGTTTTTGACTTAAATTGGTGGAAATTTTGATTTTTAATTGATCTTTTAATGTCGTAATATCATTGCTAATTGCGGTGTATTTCATCAAATAGCTGTTGCTGTCAAAATGAGTGTTTATGGCACTTAAAATAATGGCTTGTGAAGTTGCTTTTTCAAGCGTGGGAATAATCGTTTGAAGCGTATAAATTTGCTCTAAAATAGGTTTGTTTTTGCTGTTTTGAAGTGTTGAATTAATGGTACTTTGGCTTAAATCAAAGGCACTTTTGTAGTGATTAAACAGCTCATGCCGGTTGACTTTCATCAGAACAAAAAAAGAGTTGGCTACGACTTCAGATAATTCAATGCTCGCATTGGTAAAATTAATCGCTTTCACTTCCACATTGATATTTTCCGTTATCTTTTTTTGATAACTTTGGTTGGTGTTGTACGAAACACTTTGTTTGTATTGTTGAACAGTGGAATCCAACGTAACACTCAAGCGTGAAGCCATATCATTTAATGCGCTGTTTTTAGCCTCTTGTAAAGTTCTTCCCTCTCCCACGCCATATAAATAGATGTCGGAATTAGCCGTGGGTTTTAAATACCAAGAGGGAACTGTTTGGCTGGTATGCGCAGTTTGCGTGGGCTTTTGAGAACACGCTACAAAAAATAGCACGGTAAAAATAAGAAAAAGTTTTTTAAAAATCAAAGAATCCACCTTGTTGTTTGCTGCTTTCTACAAGTTGCAGAAGTTTTAAATCAGAATTGTTTTTTTCAACGCTTAGCCAACTGTGAGTTGGGCTAATATTTTGCGTAACCTTTAGGGTAATAGGCAAAGCAATTTTATCACACGTACTTTTTGTTGAAAAGGGGTCAATATTTTCTTCTAAAGAGAAAACATGAAAAATTTGATTGGGACGAATATTGTCATTTTTTCCCAAATTGATTTGTACGAGATGATTGACTCCATCGGTTTTGATTTTAGTAATATACCCTTTGAGTAAAAAGTTATTTGAAAAATCATAATGAATCTGCTCTAAAGAGGCGATAATTGATGCTTTAATGCCACCAATATAAACGTCGTAGGTGGGATTTTGGAATTTCCCAATATGCACATCATCGCTTAAGGTTTGAGCATACAAAATTTGTCCTGTTTGAACGTTTAAAATTTTGACAGTAATGGTTGTTTTAATCAAAATACCATCGGTAAAAGAGGTTAAGACACGCCCAACCAATCCAGCAATTTTGACATCGTCATTAGGAGAATGTCGTGTGAATTGATTGACCGCAATGGCAGCACCTTCATGATTTCTTTGATTAATTTCAACATTATCAATGGAACCCGTAACAATATATTTGGCACCCAACAGTTTACCAAATTCGACTGCTGAGGCAGAATCCAATAACCCCGAATCTTGAAGTTTCAACTCTTCATTTATTTTTTCTATGTCGTTTCTGGCAACTAAGGTTGTGCCACTTAATTGGGCAATTTTACTCTCTAACAAAGGGGTTAAGGTTTGCGATAATCTGGCATCGACTTCGCGTTTGGCACTGACGGTTTTTTTAGTAGAAGAGACACCTCCTCCTAAGCCCGTTCCTTGTTCATTGACAATGACACCTGCCATGACACTGGCATTGTGAGTGCTTTTTGAATCAAACACTTCGGCTTTTCCAAAAGTGGAGTTATTGGTAAAATCCATAACCGCAATGGTTGAAAGAGAGGGAATATATTCATACTCACATACTTTTGGAATGGTTATTTTTTCTTCAATGTTTAAAGGCAATTGGCTAATATCATGATTCTTTTGCAGGCAACCTTGTAATACAAACGTCAAAAAAAGAGTCAAACTCATAAGTTTAAAATAATTTATAGATTTCATTGAACTCCCAAGATAAATGGTCATAAGATGGTAACAAAAAAAAGATTAATTTGTAATGTTAAGCCATCTGAAAATTTCATCGTATGCCTTTGCACGAACGGTTGGTGTGGATAAAGTTACTCCATGCATGGCATTTTCAATAGCAATAGAAGTCGTTAAATGGGATATTTGGTTCAGATTTTTTCCATATAAAGCAATCTCTTGAACATCTAAAACAATATCACTGCTAAAAAGAAATTCAGGTTTTAAACTCTCAGCGTGGGAAGCCGTTGAATAGATATTAAGAACGGGAATATTCACATTAATACCTTTTTGAATCTTTTTTTGAGCGTCATATACCGCATGAATCCAACCCAAATAGATGGGAGCATTGGTTTTGGTGTGTTTTAAATTCAAATCAAAATCCCACTCTCCGTAAAAATCTTTGTGCAAGGATTGTCCAAAAACATTGGGGGTATCCGAAGATATTTTAAATTCGGGAAAAAATTGTCCAATAAACGCCACAAGAGGTAGCGCTATTTTTTCAATCCAAGGATTAAAGTTAAAATCAAAAAAAGCGCTGTCGACAATGAGTTGGTCAACACCAGCGTGATGATGAGCATACAAAGAGGCAATCAAACCCCCTTGAGAGTAACCATAAAGGGTTAAATTTGAAACATCAAAATCATTTCTTATATGGCTAATGGCTAAAGTGATTTCATCGTCGAATTCCCGAATGTCTTGAAAATAATAAGGTTGATAATTGGGCGTTAGATTTCGCCCATAATGGTGCAAATCAATAGCAAAAAAAGAGTAACCATTTTCTACAAATTTTTGGGCAAACTCTTCATTAAAAAAGTAGTCATTAAATCCATGAATATATAAAACCGCTTTAGAAGCATTGGGAATGGTTTTATAAATTAATGTGCCTTCATGGTGCGGTGTTTTTAAAGGAAGTGTTTTAAAATCATTGGAAAAAAGAGTGGTAAGAAAAAACAGCGTGTAAAAAATGTGTTTCATAAAGACCTTTATTTTTCCCAATTATAACACAGAGTTTTTAACAATAGGTAAAAACACAGGAACTTTTGCGACTAAGTTGCAATTAAGTAATCTTGTTTTATTATTCTACAAAATGCAACTTAGTTGCATAACTAATAAGGAATAACTATGTTAAAAAATCTTCTTGCTTCTGGTTTATTAGTATGTGGTGTTGGTGCAGTTGCTCAACTTAAAGTGACTACAACAATCTATCCTTTATACAGTATTGTCAAAGAAATTGGTGCTCAAAAAGTGCAACTGAACAATATGATACCTTTTGGGGTAGAAGCTCATGGGTTTGATCCCACTCCAAATGATATTGCAAAACTCTCAAAAACTGATATTTTTATTGTCAGCAGTGATGCTATGGAGCCTTGGAAAGATAAAATTGTCGAGTCATTAAAAATAGAAAACAAAGTGTTTGATATGAGCCAACATGTTCAACTCATTGAAATGGAAGAGGAAGATTCTGACGAGCATGGACATGGGCATAAACATGAAGAACACGAGGGTGAAAATATTGATCCACACTATTGGGTCAGTTTAAATAATTACATTACTATGGTGAATACAATTTCTAAACTCTTGATTGAAAAAGATTCAAGCAATCGTGAGTATTATGAAAAAAACACCGCTTTGTATCTTGAAAAAGTCAATGCCCTTAAATCTAAATTTGATGCTTCTATGCAAACGTGCAGCAATAAAAAGATTTTGGTTAATCACGATGCGTTCAGTTATTTTGCCCACGATTATGAC
>JBAYZM010000160.1:0-5724 GCA_041672515.1 Arcobacteraceae bacterium | reverse complement strand
ATACAAAAGATGGGGCTGTGTTTGAAGTGAGATTAAAAAAATGCGAATAGCTTTTATTGGCGATATTGTTGGTCGTCCGGGAAGAAAAATTGTACGAGATAAATTAAAAGAGTTTAAAAAAGAGTTCAATATTGATTTTGTAATTGCCAATGGTGAAAATGCCAGTCATGGTTTTGGTCTGACGATTAAAAATTGCGATGAACTCCTAAAAGCAGGAATTGATTTGTTCACCGGAGGCAATCATTCTTTTGATAAAAAATCCGATGTGAAAGCGTTGTTTGAAACTCAAAAAGTCTTACGACCCGATAACTATCCAAGTACAGTTGCGGGAAGTGGAATTAAAATCGTTGAGATTCAAGGTGAAAAACTCGCCATCGTAAATCTTATGGGAATGTACTCTATGCCTCATGTGGAAAACCCATTTAATTGGGCAACAACATTGATTGAAAATTTGCACCAAGAGGGCATTAAAAATATTTTTATTGATTTTCACGCAGAAGCTACGAGTGAAAAAAGAGTCATGATGATGATGTTTAAAAACAAAGCAAGTGCCATTTGTGGAACACATACCCATGTGGGTACCGATGATTTACAAGTCGTTGATGGTACATTTTATGTCAGTGACATAGGATTAACGGGCTGTCGAGACAATGTGATTGGCATGGATGAAGCCATACCTATTTACAGAGCTACAACGGGATTGGGAGGACATTTTAAAGTGCCCAATGCATGTAAAACGATTTTCCAATTTGTGGTTATGGAGTTTAAAGAAGGCAAAACCATTGAAGCATTTAAGGTGAAAGCGTATTGCGATAAACAAGAAGTGGTTATCACAAAGGCATTTTTTGACTAACAGTTATGAATTGTTACTCTTTTTAAAAGAGAAAAATCTCTTAGAACGCTCACCCACATTTTGGTGGCCCAATTATGGAACATTTGAAACAGTTATTGGGGCAATTTTAACGCAAAATACCAAATGGACAAATGTCGAGAAATCGTTGGAAAATCTTAAAAAATATCACTTACATACTTTTGAAGCACTATCTTGTGCCGATTTACCTCTTTTAATTCAAGCCATTACTCCCAGTGGATTTAAAAATCAAAAAGCGGTACGTCTAAAATTGTTATGCCAAAATATTCAAAGCAGTTTTAATAGCTTTGAGAATTTTCAAAATGGTGTAAGCAGAACCTGGCTTTTATCTCAAAAAGGCATAGGAGAAGAGACAGCTGATGCCATATTGTGTTATGCTTGCAAAAAAGAGGAGATGATTGTGGATAAATATACACAAAAGTTGTTGAACTCTTTTGGTTTTGAGTTTGAAAGTTACGAAGAGTTAAAACATTGGTGCGAATATGGAATTAATGAAAATTTCGATAAAATAATTCAACTTTATGGCTATGAGATTACGTTAAATCAGCTTTATTGCAGATTTCACGGTAAAATTGTAGAGTTTATGAAACAAAATCCAAGGGTTTAAAATATGATAATTATTCCACAAACAAAAGGTGGTGTTGGTAAATCTACGGTTGCCATGCAAATTATTGCACCTTTTTTGTACAAAAAACATGGTAAAAAAGTAACGTATATTGAAATTGATGATGAGAATAATGACTCAAAGTCGTTCACCCGCACAGATATTGTCAACAAAAGAATGTTGGGTACAAATAAACTCACAGAGTTAGATGAACTGATTTTAACCGATGATAATCACGAAGTTATCGTAGATGTCGGTGGAAATAAAACGTCAACATTGGTTTTAGATGAAATCAAAAAAATTGGTACGTACAACAATGTTAAGTGGATTATTCCTTTGGGTGATGGAGAACTTGATGGTAAAAATGCCATTGCAACCATGAATAAAATCAGAAAAATCGAACCACATGCCGAAAAAAATATGTTTTTTGCTCTCAATCGTGCCATTAGCATGGAGCCTGATTATATTGAAGAGCAGTTTATTAACTTTTTTGGACACAAATATTTAAACAGCGATTCGGTTATTTGCGATTTTGTCAAAGACCCTAACTTTTTTCCGGTTAAAAATGATAAAGTCATAACCATCAGCCGATATTTGGGAAGTACCGTATGGGAAATGGCGTTTAACAACACCGATTTTGCCCAAAAAGCTGTTCAAGCCAAAGAGATGGGCGATTTAGCCAGTGCCAGAAAATACCTCTTTTTCAGACGAATGCAAACCGAATCAAAAGATTATACGATTGATGTGTTGTATAAAATTTTTGCTAAATTAGAACAATGGATTGAAATTAAAAAATGAGTGATATGAGCTTTAAACAAGCCAAAGATTTGGTTGAAAAGATTGACTTAACCGAAGTTTCACTTCAAAAAACGGTCAAAGACATTGAAGAAGCCTCAAAAAGTTTTACTGAAGCTTTACGACAACAACGAATTATATTGGACGTGATTCCTTCTATGCACTCAAAGTTAGGAATGCTTAAAATTTTAGTTGCAGTTAATTTAGGCTTTCTTTTAGGCTTAGTCGTTGGAAAATATATTTTATAGAATTTAGGGAATTTAAAATGGGTAAACAAGAAAAAATTGTATCAATGTTTGATGAAATTGCAGGAACATACGATGTTGCTAACAGAGTCTTAAGTATGGGCATTGATAAAACATGGAGAAACAAAGCGTGTAATTTGGCGTACTCCTTTTACGATAAAAAATCATTGGATAAAATCATTGACGTAGCGTGTGGTACGGGGGATATGATTGATTATTGGTTAAAAACAGCTAAAAAAGCCAATGTTGAAATTAAAAATATCGTAGGGGTAGACCCAAGTGTTGGTATGATGGAAGTGGCAAAAAAGAAACTCCCCGACGTTGAGTTTATTGAATCAGGAGCTGCAAGTATGCCTTTTGAAGAGGGCATTGCTGATATTATCTCTATTTCATACGGGATTAGAAATGTGGTTGAACGACAAAAAGCGTTTGATGAGTTTGCTCGAGTGCTCAAAAAAGATGGTTTGTTGGTAATTTTAGAGTTTACAAAAAATCCTAAAGAGACAATTTTAGATCATGTAACCGATTTTTATATGAATAAAGTGTTACCTAAAATTGGGGGGTTAATTTCTCGTAACAAAGAAGCCTACACCTATTTACCCAACTCCATTGATGAGTTTTTAACAACAGAGAATTTATGCAATGAATTAAAACAAGCAGGTCTTGAACCCATTTATGTCAAAGGGTTTTCTATGAATATTTCAACGCTGTTTATTGCAAAGAAACTCTAAAAACCAATGAATAATGCGCTGAGTGTTTCTGAGCTTAATAACCAAATTAAAGCTCTTTTAGAAACAACTTTTTCTTCCATTTATGTCCAAGGTGAGATTTCCAATTTAACGCATCACTCCTCGGGACATATTTATTTTTCCATCAAAGACGAAAGCTCTACAATTTCATGTGTCATGTTCAAAGGCAATGCCCAATATTTGAAATTTAGACTTGAAGTGGGTCAAAAAATCAATATCATTGGAGCATTAACGGTGTATGCCCCCAGAGGCAATTACCAGCTTTTATGCCAAAAAATTGAACCTTTTGGCGTGGGAGAATTAGCTTTAGCGTATGAGCAACTCAAAACAAAACTTCAAGCGCAAGGCTATTTTGCACAAGAGAGAAAAAAAAGTCTGACTAAATTTCCTAAAAAAATCGCAATTGTAACTTCCAGTACGGGTGCTGCGATTGAAGATATGAAAAAAATAGCCAGCAATCGATGGCCACTTATAAAGTTGGTTTTAATACCCACATTGGTTCAAGGCAATACAGCCAAAGAAGATATTGCCAGCTCAATTGAAAAAGCCGATAAACTCAATGCTGATGTAATGATTGTAGGACGAGGCGGTGGAAGCATTGAAGATTTGTGGGCTTTTAATGAAGAGATTGTTGCCAATGCCATTTTTAATGCCAAAACACCAATTATTTCAGCCGTAGGACATGAAAGTGATTTTGTTATTTCTGACTTTGTTGCTGATATAAGGGCTGCAACTCCTTCAAATGCCATGGAAATAGCCCTTCCCGATTGTAATGAAATGAGGCTTTATTGCGATACATTAAGCGATGATTTTACCAAAGCGTTCAGCTCGTGTTTTAATACAAAACAACAAGAATTAAATTATTTATTAAACTCATTTAAACAAAATTCGTTTAGTAATAAGTTTAAATTCATGGACGATACCATTAAAGATATCTTCCAAAAACTCAACCAAATGTTGATGCAAATTCTCAATAAAAAAACGGAAGAAATAAATTTTTTAAGCAACTCTTTTTTACTGAATCATCCGGATAAAAGAGTTAAAAAAGGGTTTGTTCAAACGACAAAAAACAACCAAATTATTGCTCTTGAAGAGTTGAAAATTGATGATGTCATTACTTTGGAAAATGCGAATTTAGTTGTTGAAACAAAAGTTCTTCAAATAAAACCACTTATATAATCATTTTAATCTATTTGTTGCTAAGATTTAAGAGTATATTTCGTATAATTTAGCGAAATTATTATAAAGATTGTTGCACAGTAAAGAGACATCATAATAGCTATTTGTCTAAATAAAGGAGATATTCATGGAAGACACTAAAGAAGAAAGAAAAATTGATTATGCCAATACCTCGGAGTATATGACGTTTGAATTAGGCAGTATGAAATATGCGATTGAATTACCTAAAATCAGAGAAATTTTAACGTATCCAAAAATTATTACAACCCTTCCAAATACGACTGAATGGGTTAAGGGACTTATTAACCTACGAGGTGAAGTGGTACCTGTTTTAGATATTAGAATCAAATTTAGAACCGGTGAAATTGTTTACAACGACAATACCGCTGTTATTGCGGTTATTACAGAAGATAAACGAATGATTGGAATCGTGGTGGATAAAGTCGATGACGTACAACGATTAAATATCAATAACTTAGCGCCTGTTTCAGACTTGGGTTCAGCCATTCCATCAAAATATTTAAAAGGGTTTGTACGATTAGAAGACAGCAAAATGTTGGTTATTATGGATATTGAATACGTCGTACATAAAGATGAATTGCTCGATTCGTAAACTAAAACAGGACCGCTAATGCAACAAAAAATTCAAAAACTTAGAGAGCTTAAACTGCTTTTTGTGGAAGATGAAGAAGATTTAATAACCATTATTGAAGATACTTTAAAAAAACTGCAAAGTAATTTTTTAACCGCAAGAAATGGAGAAGAAGCTTTAAAAGTTTTGGAAAACAATACCAATATTGATGCAGTAATTACCGATATTAATATGCCTTTAATGAATGGTATTGAACTGGTTGAACAGATGAACAAAAGGGGTTTAACTATTCCTGTTATTGTGATGTCTGCGCATACAGAAGCTGAATACATTGACAAAGCAAAAGCTTTGGGAGTGAAAAATTATCTGCTTAAACCATTTGATTTCATAAAATTTATCGATTTAATTGTTGAAATGGAAATCAAATAATGGCATTAGACAAGAAACTTTTAAAACGATTAAAAGCTCTTTATGTCGAAGACGATGATAATATTAGAAATGAACTTGCCTCTTTACTGGGTAATTTTTTCGACACGGTTTTTACAGCAGCCGATGGCGAAGAAGGATTAGCACTTTTTAATGCGCATAAAGATGAAATAGACGTTGTTTTAAGTGATATTAATATGCCTAAAATGACCGGTATTGAAATGGTTAAAGAGATACGAAAAATCGATACCAAAGTCCCTGTT
>JBAYZM010000159.1:0-5749 GCA_041672515.1 Arcobacteraceae bacterium | reverse complement strand
TATAGATAATCTGCTTCATAAAAATAATTTATATAAAAATAAATATTATATGCTATAATAAAGCAGTTAATAACAATTTCAGGAAAGGTTTATTATGAAAATAATAACATTTATTTTTACAGCATTAATTATTTTTACAGGATGTAGTGAAAAAGACATGAATACACAAAGAAAAGAGTGTAGAGAACAGGGCAAAAAATTTACCGTTAAAAAAGTATTTAACTTTAGAGATGGCGTATATGAAGAAAAAGGTGAGTGTAAATAAACGCTTTATTTACACACTTCACCTATTTTTTGCTCAATCGATTCCACTTTTGCTTTCATTCTATTCGTGTGATTTTTCCGAATATCAAACTTCAATGTGGAGTAAACTCGGTTACAGCCTAACTCTTCTAATTTTTCATAACACTTTTGGACAACCTCTAAGGCTTCAGAAATTTTTTGCGTTTCTATAATCGTCGCCATGGGTGTAAGCTGATAATTAAATCCACTCTCTCGTATCACTTTAATCACTTGTGCCACATATTCACTTTTACTCTCACCATGATCCGTGGGGAACATCGCCATTTCTAGCAGTACTGACATCATTTTATCCTTTGAGATATTTTTTTTATGGTACAAAAAAAGAACTTAAAGAAGTGAAAAGTGAGAAGTGAGAAGTGAGAAGTGAGAAGTGAGAAGTAAGAAGTAAGAAGTGAATAGTACAAAAAAATACTCGTAACCACCCAGTTCTTACTTCTCACCATTTACTATTCACTTCTTTAAGTTCTATTTTGATACCATAAAAGTTATAAATTTATTAGGAGAAAATATGCACTTAGATGTATCAGCAGAAGTTTTACTTTCACAATTGGGGTATACAAAAACTGAAAATTCACTTTCACAAGCTCAAAAAATGATTGACAATACCAAAGGATTTGAGAAATTTTCTAAACATATCATCAGTTTACATGACCATATCAAAAAGATGAATGCCTACGTAGGACTTTCAAATAAAAGCGATTATTTTAAAATTAAATGCGATGAAAACGATGCACCAGAAATTTTAGAAGAGTTTCACCAAGAAATTGCACATTGGAGTGAAAAATACAATGTCGAAGTAGAACGATTGGATCAAAAACCTATTTATTATATTTTAGGGGCAAAAGAGCATTAATGGCTCTTTTGTTCTTTTTTTAAACGTTTATACACTTTAACCATCGCTCCCTCTTTTGTATTTAAAAGTTCGATGTCCCATCCTTCTTGGTTGGCAATATCTTTTGACATTTTTAATCCCAAACCACTGAAATGTTCACTTTGGAAATTCTTTAATACTTCTTCTTCAAATCCTTCGCAATTATCTTCAAAAGTAATATACTTTTTATGCACCGTAACAGTAATTGTGGGGTTGGGAATCTCTTTTTTAATGGCTTGATTGATACTATTGTTAATGACATTGAGCCAAATTTGCATCCATTGATTTTTGATACCATAAAAATCGACACTCTCCCCTAAAATAGTTACAGCAACATCATGATTTTTTATTTTGGTAGTAATAATACTCATGCTTGCATGAATACTTTCAATGACTTCAAACGTTGTTTTAATTTTTGAAGGTTTATAGTATTCCAAAAAGTTTTGCATGGTTTGTGACATAAAATCCAACGTATGTTCAATATCTTCACTGCTTTTTTCAAGATACTCATGGGAAATGGGTTTGTTCATTTTAAGTTTTGCCATAGTTGTTAAGTTGATATAACCAATTTTTGTTAATCCATCCCGCCATTGGTGTGAAATATTGGCAATAAGTTTTCCCAGTTCTGCTTGTTTGGATTGAGTAAAAAGCAACTCTTTTTGTACCAAATTCTTTTTAACTTCAAAAATAACTTTTTTCTGAAGCATATAATTCCACAAGCTAATAAGCCCTATGATTAAAAGTAAAGCCACAAAAACCCAAAAACCTATTGTAAAATAGTTATTCTCTTCTACAACAATATGAACATGCCGATTCACAATAGCATCAACATCTTTTTGACTCAATGTAGCAATACCAAGATTTAAAATATCGCGTAAAATTGTCTCTTCTTTTAAGACACCCATGCGTAAAGAGTTGGGATAATTTGTAGGTTTTCCTACAATCTTTAAATTAAAAAGTCCCTCTTTTTTAATCGTATACGCTGTAACAATCAAAGAACGCAAGGTTAAATCCACTTTTTTATTTTCAACCAAGGTAAACGCTTCAGCTTCACTGTCCACAGGAACAAAAATTAAATTGGGGAAATCTTTTGCAAACTTTTCATACATTGCCGTTCCTTTGGGAAAAGCAATGGTTGCCTTAAGTTTTGATAAATCTGTAATCATAGGATAATCATTTCTTGCAATTAAAACATTGGGATCGCTAAAAATGGGTTCGGTAAAAGTAAGCCAACGTCTTTGTTCAGGAGTATCATTAAGAAAACTGAGTATATCACACATTTTGTATTGAGAAAAGCGTAAAGTTTCTGTCCATGTTTTTGTAGGAACAAGTGTAATATTAATATTAAGTCGTTGCGCAACCAATGCAATTAAATCTGCGGCAATTCCCTCGTGTTCTCCTTTTGAGTTAATTATCTCAAAAGGTTCCCAATCAGGATCAACACATAGGGTAATCTCTTTTTTTTGTTTCAAATACGCTTTTTGTTCTTCATTTAACGTAAGAGAAAAAAGTGTACTGTATAAAAGGGATAAAAAAATAAAAAATTTCAATACATTCATCCTTATACAATTAATTTGTAGCCTACATCTGCAATGGTGTGTAAAAATGTTTTTCCAAATCGTCTTCTTAAACGCATAATAAAATTATTTAAAGCACTTTCACTCATGGTTTCATCTTCATAGACCATACTGGCAATCATCTCTTTGGTAATCACTTTTGTTTTATTTTGGATTAACATATCAAAAAAGAGTATCTCTTTTTTATTGAGTGTAAAAATTTCATCGCCTTTACAGACTCTTTTTAACTCTTTATTATAAACCAATCCATCTTTTAAAGTGATATTTTCAACCGCTTGCAAACTAATTTTTTTTGCACAATCTTCAAGTACTTCAACCAACGATTTAAAATTGACCGGTTTAAGCAAATATCCACTTAAATTTAACGTCATTGCTTTAAAAAGATACTCTTCATCTTTGTGCCCACTTAAAACCACTATGGGTATTTCATTGTTAATTTCACGAATACTTTTAATAAAATCCAAACCATTTTCTTGTTTTAAATTTATGTCTGAAACAATAATATCAATGTTATTTTCATTGTAAATCCGTTTCGCACTGCGAATATCTTTTGCTACTAACGTCTCTTTAACAAACATATTAAACAGCGCAATAATATTTTCAATAAATTCATCGCTGTCTTCTAAGAGTAAAAGTTTTTTGTCATTTAATATTTCAATCATTGAATACCTTTTAAGAAATATGAAAAAAATTATAGCAAACCATTCTCGCAAACAGCTCGCAAAAGAAATTAATATTTTAATTATTTTGAGAGAGGCTTGCGAGAAGCAAAATGTATAATAACTTAAATTATTAATTCTTGGAGGAATAAATGAAATTTAAACCCGATTTTAAATCAAGATTTCGTATCTTAAAAGGTGGAAAAATATCCTTAGTGGTCTCTGCTTTATTAGGAAGCTGTGTAATGAGTTTTGCTGCTCCTTCAGGTGGAGTTGTTACAAGTGGAAATGCTACTATTTCACAAAGTGGCACTGTAACCAATATCAATCAATCAACACAAAAAGCTACTATTAACTGGCAAGGTTTTTCTATTGCTTCTCATGAAACTGTCAATTTTAATCAACCAAATGCTTCTTCAATTACTTTAAACCGAGTAATAGGAAATGAAAAATCTGTAATTAATGGAGCACTAAATGCCAATGGTCAAGTTTGGCTTTTAAATTCAAATGGAGTTTTATTTGGTAAGAATGCAAGTATTAATACTGCTGGATTATTAGCAACTACAGCTCAACTTTCTGATGCAAATTTTAATGCAGGAAATTATCATTTTAAAAATGCCACTTCTGCTTCAGTGATTAATGAAGGAACCATAGAAATATCAAACAATGGTTCGGTTATCTTAGCTTCAAATGAAGTAAGAAATAGTGGAACAATAAAAGCCATTAAAGGAAAAGTGCACTTAACAGGTGCAAGTGATTATACCGTTAATCTGAATGGAAACTCTTTAGTAAATCTAAAGGTCAATAAAGGAGTTTTAGATGCTCTTGTAGAAAACTCTGGAACAATCATTGCAGATGGTGGAGAGATTTATTTAACTACGAATGCTGTGAATGAGCTTTTAAAAGGTGTTGTTAATAATACTGGGGTTATTGAAGCTAATTCGCTTGATGGGCTTACAGGACATGTTGAATTATTTGCTCATGGGGGAGAAGTTCAAGTAGGTGGAAACATTGAAGCAAAAGATGGTTTTGTAGAGACTTCGGGAAAAGATTTTAAGTTTTTAAATGCGAATATAAAAGCGGGTGAATGGCTAATTGACCCTGTGAATATTACCATTGACGCAGCTCTTGCAGGTGCAATTGAAACTGCTCTTGGAAGTGGAGATGTAACAATTGAAACGGATACTCCTAATCACAGTGATGTCGATACCTCTTCAGGAGAAAGTGGAAGTGATGGAAATATTACTGTTGACAGTGCAATTAATTGGGCTAGTGCCCAAACATTAACCTTAAATGCTTACAATAACATTGTTGTGAATGCAGATATTACCTCAACGAGTACAAATACAGGAGCAGGTATTATCTTTTTATACGGACAAGGAACAAGTGATGGGGGTACGAGTTCTTATACAAAAGCAGATGGTACTACTGTAAGTGGAAAATCTTTACAATGGAAAAAAGGTTCAGGAGTTGCAAGTACAAGATATGCCGTAGTTGATGGAAATGTCTTTCTTGGTGGACAATATATAGAATTAGGAATACATGGAACAAAAGGAGTATTTGGTTCTTCAGGAACAGCAATACCAAGTCTATTTTTTGGAAGACAAGGTGGAAATACAAGAATTGGTATGACAGGTGATGCAGATGGCTTTGGAACAGGAACAGATTTACGAATTGATTACTTTCTTCCTGGTTCAGATTATGAAAATTACCGTGCATTTGTAAATGGCACCAGCACAGCAGGATACAGTAGCCAGTTTGATAGTGTAAATGTTGAATTATTACCTCTTGGAGCTGACAATACTTTATCAGCAAGAGTTACCTCAGTTGAGGGGGATTTAACCGTTCTCCAAGATATTACTTTTAAAACAGATGAAAAGTTTTTTAATAACAGTGTTGTTTTAACCAATAACAGTGGTTCTGCAATGACAGATGTTGCTTTTGCAAGAGAATTTGACCCAGATAATAATGCTGACGTTGGGGGAGGTTCTTCTACAAAACAAACAATTGAATCTACAATATCCTCTGATAAAGTTGCCGTATTAAGTGGACAAGGACTTGCTAATGACCCTTATCATATATTAGCTGGTTCACAATCCAATATTCTTTTTTATTCAACCGATACACGTACTGAACTGGCAATTGGTTCAGGTTGTTGTAGCGATGTTACAACCTATGGAGATTCTAATTTTATAAAAGGATACACAGTTACTGGTGATAAAGCTATGGCTATTAAGTTTAATATTGGTACATTAGCAGCTAATTCTTCATCAACTGCTATTTCATATCAAACTTCTTTAGATAACAGAGATATTGCATCTATTATTGCTGATTTAAAT
>JBAYZM010000158.1:0-5800 GCA_041672515.1 Arcobacteraceae bacterium | reverse complement strand
GTGTGATACCGATGAAACAGCCGTGAATGATGCCAAAGAGAATTTTAAATTAAATCAATCTGTTTTTAATGAAGCATGGGTAGGTTCGGTTTCAAAAACATCAAAAAAATATGATGTGGTTGTTGCAAATATTGTTGCCGATGTTTTGGCAATGATTTCAAGGGATTTAAAAAGAAGTATGAAAGAAAATGGTATACTCATTCTTTCAGGAATTTTAGATAAACATCTCTCTAAAGTTGAAAATAAGTATAAAGAATTAAAACAATTAGAAGTTATTCAAAAAAATGAATGGGTAACTTTAGTATACAGCAATGTATAGAAATTTAAGGAGTTAAATAGATGGCGAAAAGAAAAGAGAATAATCAGAACAATAAAAATGAGGGGAATAATAACAATTTTTTTAACAACAATCCTCTTTTAGTATTTGTTCTATTTTCCATTGTAACTATTTTTGTGTTTAAAACAATGTTTCCACAAAATGATGCTGCGACAACAAGTAATGGACAAATTCAATCGTATGGTTCTACCCAACAAAAAACGGTAGCCTATTCAGAATTAAAGAAGTTAATTGGTAATGGACAAATTGAATACGTAGGAATTGGTAATACTACCGTTAAAGCGGTCTCTAAACCAAGTGCAACGGGTGTAGTAACCTACAATGCACGACGGGTTATTCCCGATGAAACACTGATTCCTCAATTGGAGCAAAATGGCATTGCTTATGGCGGTGTGAGTGAAGAGAATTTATTGGCAGATATGTTATTTGGATGGATTTTACCTATTTTTATCTTTTTTGCTATTTGGATGTTTTTAGCCAAACGAATGCAAAAAAGTATGGGTGGCGGAGGCGGAGGTCTGCTTGGAATTGGAAGTTCTAAAAAGATGATTAACTCTGAAAAACCCAATGTAAAATTTGAAGATATGGCAGGAAATAAAGAAGCCAAAGAAGAAGTTCAAGAAGTGGTTGATTTTTTAAAATCACCCGAACGATATATCAAATTAGGTGCTCAAATCCCTAAAGGTGTTCTTTTAGTAGGACCTCCAGGTACAGGTAAAACACTTTTAGCCAAAGCCGTTGCCGGTGAAGCCGATGTTGAGTTTTTAAGTGTATCGGGTTCAGCTTTTATTGAGATGTTTGTAGGGGTTGGAGCTTCAAGAGTGCGTGATTTATTTGAACAAGCCAAAAAAGTAGCCCCTGCGATTATTTTTATTGATGAAATAGATGCCATTGGAAAAAGTCGTGCCAGTGGTGGACCTATGGGTGGAAATGATGAGAGAGAACAAACTTTAAATCAGTTATTGGCTGAAATGGACGGGTTTGCAACTGAGCATGCCCCTGTTATTGTACTAGCAGCTACGAACCGACCAGAAGTACTTGACCCCGCACTTTTACGACCAGGACGATTTGATCGACAAGTATTGGTGGATAAACCCGATTTTGAAGGGCGAGTTGAAATTTTAAAAGTACATATTAAAAATGTAAAATTGGCAGAAGATGTTGATTTAATAGAAATTGCACGAATGACAGCAGGACTTGCAGGGGCGGATTTAGCCAATATTATCAATGAAGCAGCACTGCTTGCAGGACGAGCTTCTAAAGAAGAAGTGGCGAAGTCGTATTTCAAAGAAGCCGTTGAGCGACAAATTGCAGGACTTGAAAAGAAATCACGACGAATCTCTCCAAAAGAGAGAAAAATTGTTGCCTACCATGAAAGTGGACATGCGTTAATTGCTGAAATTACCAAAGGGGCAAAAAAAGTTAATAAAGTCTCTATTGTTCCAAGAGGTTTAGCTGCACTTGGCTATACGCTTAATACTCCAGAAGAGAACAAATACTTAATGCAAAAACACGAGTTAATTGCAGAAGTAGATGTACTGTTGGGTGGACGAGCAGCAGAGCAAGTCTTTATTGGTGAAATTAGCACCGGTGCTGGCAATGACTTAGACCGAGCGACGGATATTATTAAATCTATGGCAACCATTTACGGGATGAGTGATGTAGCAGGACTTATGGTATTAGAAAAACGAAGCAACCAATTTTTAGGTGGACAAACTCAAAAAGATTTTTCAGATAATATGGCAATGAATTTGGATGAACACATTAAAAATACACTCAATGACCGATATTTAGTGGTTATTCAAGCACTCAAAGACAACAGTGCTGCAATTGAGCAAATGACCAAAGAGCTTTTAGATATTGAAGTTCTTGAAGGTAAACGAGTTCGAGAAATCATTAAAGAAAATGGTGGAACGGTTTTTGAAGACGGTGATTTACACACTGATACCATCGATGAAACCACTAATGAACCCTCTGTTGTTCAAGAAGAGGAAGAAAAAGCCATGGATGATACGTTAAAAGATTAAATAAAAAAAAGGAAATTTCCTTTTTTTTATTGACAAAGAGCGTATTATAAACTATAATTTTGCTATTACAAAAAAGGAGAGTACCATGAAAATATTTCATTTTCAAAAAAGCCATTTCACAAAAAGCGTTAACACTCTTCTGCTTCTTCTCTTTTCTCTCTAATTTTATACAAAATTAATAACCCACATTCCGCAAACAGTTTTTTTATTTTTTTATTAAAAAATAGATATAATTTAGTCAATTTAAAAAGGTAATACCATGGATAAAAATAAAATTATAGTATTTGATACTACATTAAGAGACGGTGAGCAAAGCCCTGGTTGCTCAATGAATACAGAAGAAAAAATTAAAGTTGCTTTACAATTAGAAAAATTAGGGGTAGATGTCATAGAAGCAGGATTTGCAGCAGCCAGTCCCGGAGATTTTGATGCGGTAAGCCGAATTGCACAAACGATTACAAAATCAAGTATTTGTTCATTGAGTCGAGCCATTGAGAGTGATATTAAACAAGCAGGACAAGCAGTGTCATATGCACCAATGCATCGAATTCACACGTTTATTGCAACGAGTCCTATTCATATGAAATACAAGTTAAAAATGAGTGAAGACGAAGTCATCAAACGAGCGGTTCATGCGGTGCAATATGCCCGAACGTTTGTGGATGATGTTGAGTTTTCTTTAGAAGATGCTGGTAGAAGTGAAATTTCATTTATGAAAGAGGTCATTGATGCCATTATTGGTGCAGGCGTACGCACCATTAACTTACCTGATACCGTTGGATACCGATTACCAACCGAATTGGGTGCAATGGTTAAAGAGTTAAGTGATTTTACGGGTAACCGAGCGATTATTTCCGTACACAATCACAATGACTTAGGATTAGCAACAGCAAATACATTAGCGGCAGTTTTAAATGGAGCACGACAAATTGAAGTGACGATCAATGGGTTAGGTGAGCGAGCAGGAAATTCTGCTTTAGAAGAAGCGGTAATGGCAATCAAAACACGAAAAGATGCCTTTGGTGATTTATACACCACCATTAACACACCAGAAATTTATGCTACATCACGATTGGTGGCAACCATTACAGGGGTTGAACCGCAACAAAATAAAGCGATTGTGGGGAAAAATGCCTTTTCACATGAGAGTGGAATTCATCAAGATGGTGTGTTAAAACATCAAGAGACCTATGAAATTATGAAACCACAAGATGTGGGTGTTTATAAAGAGAGTACGTTAATCTTAGGAAAACATTCTGGTCGTGCAGCCTTTAGAGATAAAATTGCTCAATTGGGATTTGATAAAGTGACTGACATTGAGTTAAATGCAGCCTTTGACCGATTTAAGTTATTAGCCGATAAGAAAAAAGATGTCACTGATGATGACGTTAGAATGTTAATTACCGATGAATCGTTAAATTCTGTTAAAACGTATGAATTAATGGGATTACAAATCAGTGATTGTTCCAATGGTGTTCCAACAGCAGCGGTATCGATTAAATTTAAAGATGAAATCATGAGTGATGCTGCCATTGGAAACGGAACAATGGATGCTATTTTTAAAACTATTGACCGATTAACGGGTTATAATGGAACATTAAACGACTACAAAGTCACTGCTGTAACGGAAGGAAAAGATGCGTTAGCCAAAGTTACTACTCGAGTAACATTTGATGATTTTTCTCCTTCATTTGTGGGACATGGTTTAAGTATTGATACTATGTTGGCCACGGCAAAAGCCTATTTAGGAGCATTAAACTCCTATTTATCTCAAAAAGAGCGATTAGCCAAAAATCAAGAGCATCAAGTATGATAAAAGCCAAAAGAGAAGTTTCTCTTTTGGTACATTAAAAAAACAGAAATGAGCCTATGACAACAGTTAGCGATACTTCCCAAATCAATTCTATTATTGAAAAAAATGAGTTTACATTTCTTTATTTTAGTGGTGAAAATTGTGCGGTGTGTAAGGCTTTAAAACCTAAAATTGAAGAACTTTTTACTTTAGAATTTCCCAAGATTTATTTAGTTGAAATCCCCACGGACAAAGCATTAGAAACTACTGCACAATTTGGTGTTTTTTCATTGCCTACGATGTTACTTTTTGTAGAGCAAAAAGAGTTCTTGAGAAAAGGAAGAAATGTTAGTTTGGCTTTATTGCGTGATGAAGTTAAAAGAGTCTATACTTTGTTTTTTCAAAAGGAATAAGATGAAAAATACGCTGATTATAATTTTAGTCATTTTTATTGCCATGCAGTTTCTTCAAGTGGAACACACCAATCCCAAAACCGATATTGCCTTAGAAATTCAAGCCCCTCAAGAAATCAAAGCCATATTAAAAAAGTCGTGTTTTGATTGCCATTCCAATGAAGCAAAATATCCTTGGTATTCCAATATCGCACCCGTTTCATGGATGGTTTCACGTCATGTAAACAACGCTCGAAGTTTGGTGAATTTCTCAACATGGGAAAGCTACACACAAGAAGAAAAAGATAAAAAAATAAAAGAAGTTTTTAGAACAGTGTATGCGGCAATGCCGTTACCCTCTTATTTATATATGCACGATGAAGCACAATTAAGCAAAGAAGAAAGAACGTTGGTTCGAGAGTGGATTGGATACAGAAAATAGATGTTAAACAATGAAGTCAATGAAATTTTAGAGAATAAAGGCGAACTTTTAACGGTTACGTATTTTAAACTGCAACGCTATTTTGAACAAAAATATGGGAAGAATTGCGTTGTTCTAATGGAAATTGGCACATTCTTTGAAGTCTATGAAGTCAATAATGACGAAGAACAAATCGGTAAAGCCAAAGAGATTGCCGAACTTCTTAACATTCAACTTACCCGAAAAAACAAATCCATTTTAGAAAACTCCAAAGAGAATCCTATTATGGCGGGTGTTCCTTCTATTTCTTTAGAAAAACATCTGGCACGTATTATTGGTGAGCAAAAATACACCATTGCTTTGATACGACAAAAAGGTTTGCCACCCAAAGTGACACGCTATTTAGACACCGTTGTAAGCCCTGGTACGAACTTTGATTTTGTCCTTGACCAAGATGAAAACAATATCACGAGTTTGATGATAGACAACAATAAAGGCATTTATTCCATTGGTTACAGCGCCATTGATGTGACTACGGGAAAATGTTACTACAATGAAGTGCATGGAACAAGTGAAGATAAATCGTATGCTTTAGATGAAGCCTTTAATTATATGAACATGCATAAAACCAGTGAAGTGGTGATTTCTTTTGCCGATAAAAGTATCCATCAAAAAGAGGTGATAGAGTATTTAGAACTCTCGCATAAAACCTTTCATATTAGCACTTTTCGCCCTAAAATTGTCTATCAAAATGAGCTGTTTAAAAATGTTTTTAATATCCAATCGTTGCTGACTTCCATTGAACATTTGGATATGGAGCGAGTGCCATTA
>JBAYZM010000157.1:0-5848 GCA_041672515.1 Arcobacteraceae bacterium | reverse complement strand
ATCTGTCTTGATGAAATCCAAAAAGTTCCAACCGTTTTAGAATATATCAAAATGTATGTTGATTCAAATCGAATCAATGGCAGTTTTCTTTTAACGGGTAGCAGCAATGTTCTTGATCATAAAGAGAGTAAAGATACTCTTGCTGGAAGATTATGTGAATTAAAACTTTTTACATTAAGTTCAAAAGAGAGAAACAATAAACCCAATGAAAATGTAATAGAAAAGCTCCTAAAAAAAGATTTTGCCGTAGCTAAAAAAGAGTACAATGATGAACTTATTGCCCATATTATTAATGGGGGTTATCCCGAAATACTTCAACTTGAGGGGTTGCAAAAAGAGTTGTGGTTTAAATCATATATTTCAACCTACATTGAACGAGATGCCAGAGATTTAGCGGATATTAGAGATATTGACAGCTTTATCAAATTTGTCAATGTTTTAGCTTCAAGAAGTGGTACACTTTTAAATAAATCAAGTTTAAGCAGCAGCATAGGAATTAAAGATCCTACCACAGAAAATTATCTCAGTATTATCAGTCGTATCTATCAAGCCACATTACTCAAGCCCTATTTTGCGAATATTGGTAAACAATTTAGTAAATCTTCTAAAATATTTTTTAATGATACGGGAGTTTTATGCAGTATTTTAAAAATCAATTCAAAAGAAAAATTACTCAGCTCTCCTTACAGTGGACAAGTTTTTGAAACCTATGTTTTTGGTGAACTTCAAAAACATCTGGCGTATTTACAAAAAGATTCACAAATGTTCCACTACAGAACAAATGATAAAAAAGAGTGTAATTTTATTATCGAAGTCGATAATCAAATTTTAGCACTTGAAGTCAAACAAAGTAGCAGTGTCAAAAAAGATGATTTTAAACACATTATTGAATTACAAAGTAAACTCGATAAAAAATGCTTGGGCATTGTATTTTACAATGGCGATATGGTCATTGAATTTGCCGATGATTTAGTTGCCATTCCTTTGGGAATATTTTTGTAATTAAAATAAATGACGGTGTCAAAATTGTTGCGTGTTTAAAGTGTGTCGATAATTTAGAAATTACCAACGTTTTAACCACGTGTCATATCGATGTGTTGTACACGGATGAGTTTTTGAGTGAGTGGATACAGTCAGGCGATACGATTATCCCCGTATAAAATTAAAGCTACTGCTTAACTCTGCGTTGAAGAACGATTTCTAATCGGTCACTTACCAAAGTAAGCTCCCTCATAGAAATAACTCTTCACCTTGATTTAAAGGTCTAGTCAAAGATTAAAATTTATGATTGAGCGTACTAAAATATTGATGGATGACTGTAATTGGAAGAACAATTTTTAAATCTTAAGAGATTATCTCCCAGCTTCCAGAACTTGGACTCCCAACTCGTCTTAATAGATTGTTTTCTTTAAGATACTTGATATTATTTTCAATAGCAGTTGTACTAATACCTATTGTTTGTGAAAGTTCGGCTATGGTTATGAAGCTGTTTTTAGATACCAATTCTAAAATAAGTTTTCTATTTTTAGTTAATTTCAAAGAGACATCTCCCAACTTATCTCCCAACTTATCTCCCAACTTTTTACTTTGTTTTATATAATCTTTTAAAGAGTCTTGCAAAATCTCTAGCATATATTCAATAAAAGGAGTGCTCTCTCCAAGCGTTCCAGAATCTTCAAGCACTTGGTAATATCTTGACTGATTTTGTCTAACTATACTCTCTATTGGTATGTATATAAAAAACTCTTTGAAATTCTTTAAAATGACACTTTGCCAAAGTCTTCCAATTCTGCCATTTCCATCACTAAAAGGGTGAATAAACTCAAACTCATAATGAAATACACAACTGGCTATGAGTAGATGTTCATCTGTATTTTTAAGCCAATCAAAGAGATTTTTCATCAATTTTGGCACCAAATGAGGTTGTGGAGCAATATGACTCACGCCATCTTTCCCACCAACTCCTACATTTGATGCCCTGTAGGCTCCTGCATTTTCTAAAAGGTTTTTCATCAAAGTTTTATGGGCTTTTAATAGCTCTTTTTCATTTTTGTAGCTGTACTCTTTAATATTATCATAAGCAGCAATCGCACCTTTTACCTCTTCTATTTCACGCATCGTTCCAAGTACAGGCTTACCATTTATCACACTTGTAACTTTTTGTTCATCAAAGGTGTTACCCTCTATTTGAAGTGTTCCTGTAATTGAACGAACTCTGTTTTCTTTACGAAGTTTTATAGTGTTGTAGTTTTTATCTATATATTTAACTTCTGCAATGAGTTCAGATATTTCACTTATTTGTTTAATGATTTTTGTTGTGATACGATACGGTGGCTTATACATCAAATGTCCTAGTATTCTTTATTTTTGAATGACAATATGTTAAGTCGATAATTCGTCTTTTAATATTAAGTCTTCTATTATATAACGAGTTCGCTTTAATCTTAAATACTCCCTATCATCAAATAAAAGTCATATTTTTGTAAAGGTCAAGGCGAATAATTAAATTTATGATTGAGCGTACATTAAGTACGTGATTGAATAAATTTAATTATTCAACGCTGAGATTTGCAAAAAGATGGCTTTTATAGGTTTTCCACTTTGTAGAGTTTTTTCCGCTCTTTTGAAGATGGAACATCGAGCATTTTTCTGTATTTGGTAATGGTTCGTCGCACCATTTTTAAATTAAATTTCTCTTCGATACTCTCTAAAATATCTTGATCGGTCAAAGGTTCTTCTTTGTTTTCGTATTCAACCAGTGATTTAATGTAGCTTTTAATTTCTGAAGAGGATAAATCTTTGTTATCCACCGCATTGGTGAAGAAAAATTTCAAGGGATAAATGCCTAAATTGCACTCAATATATTTATTGGCAACGGCTCTTGAAATCGTGGATTCGGCAAAGCCCAATTCTGCGGCAATTTCTTGCATGGAAAAAGGTTTGAGTTCTCCTCCTACAAAAAAGCTGATTTGTTTTTCAACAATAATCAAAATAATTTTATATAAGGTGGATTTTCGCAAACTCAATAAATTGACCAAATCTTTGGCTTCTTTTATTTTCTCTTTTATGTTTTCATTTTTGGTACTAAACGCATCTTTGACTTTAATGTCTGGATAATAGGCATGATTGATTTTAATATCAATGTCTTCGCCGACTTCTACAAAAAAGTCCGGTATAACTTGGATATTGGTATTAAGGTAATCAATTGCGGGGGGATTGTTGAAATATTTAATAATATCTTTGGCTGCATCAAATCGGTGGTGTGCGGCATATTTATCTATGTGCGCTATATCTTTGATAATTTTTTTTAAAAAAGTATAGAGTTCATCATCAATTTTCATGTCCAGTGAATCTAACTGAAATAAAAAAGACTCTTTTAAATCCAGTGCACCCACGCCACTGGGTTCAAGTTGAGAAAAACGTTGCCGTATGCTTTCAACATACTCTTTAAAGACATTGCAAGTAATAGCAATTTGCTCAATATCGCCTTCAAAATATCCCTCTTCATTAATATCACATAAAATTTCAAACGCCACTTTTTGAGAATTGGGGGTAGGAAAGATAGGCGCACAAATTTGTTCACTGATTTTATCGTTTAAGGAAACATCGTAGGTTGCCATGGCTTCAATAAACTCACCATTTGTACCACTTAAAGAGTAATTGCTGTAAAACTCTTTGGGTTTTTTAAGTTCTAAAAAAGGGTTTTCGTAAGAGACATCTTTTAGGTGTTTCTCTAGGTCTTGTAGTGAAGATTGTAGCATCGGTAGCCACAATTTTAGTGAAAGATTTAGGTTTTGCTTTTGAGCTTGTGATGTTGATAACACTTGTGCCATATTGACATTATGTCCAAATTCTTTTAGAATTTGAACATAGTCGTTGTCTATTTTTTAAGCAATTAATATTTAATTCTTACAATACCATTTGGCTTAACGATTTTCATTTGACAAGAAAGTCGTGTTTTGTCTGTACACGTACCTGCACATACTTCTTTAATGACTTTTTTCTCTTTTTCATTGATTTCAGAAAGGAACTCCATACCTTGCTCGATTTCAACGATACATGTACCACATTCTCCATCTCTGCATCCAAATGGTAAAGCAGAACCTGACGCTTCTACTACATCTTGAATCGTACTACCTGGTTGTACATTGATTGCTAAAAAATCATTTACTATTTCTACTCTTGTTGTCATATGGGATCCTTTATTTTGATAATTTGTATGGTTTAACTAAAATATCACCTTTGACTAACATCATAGGTGCAATTCTAACTTTTGGGCTAATTGTGAATTGTTGACATTGCTCAGCTTCTTCAGGAGTGATTGCTCCTAATGAGACTAAAATATCTAACTCTTCATCTTCCATGTAACTTGTTGGTTCTTCATCACTCAAGTTTTCAACACTAATCAGACATTTTGCATAGTCACCCTTAGCATTAAATGGAATTGGAACATTGTTCTCTTTTGCCAATCTCACGATTGGTTCACCGATTTTTGCATTATAAATACCATCTGTTTGCGTATCAAAATGCATAAAAATTACTTTTGCCATTCTTCTTCTCCTTTTTAAAGTTGTACAACTCGTCACCAAGCCATACGAAAAAACTCTTCTATAATTCTTTCGTTTGACTTGGCGAACTTTCTAATCTTTTTTGTAGTTTTTCTCTCGGTGTTTTCGCATATATTCTAACTCTTCTTCGACTTCATCGCGATAATCTTCTAAAGCAAACAGTTCATGTTCTCGACATCCTACAATTTCCACAGGAACATCTAACACCCCAAAAAAATGCACTTCATAGACTCGAATGACTTGTAAAAACTCCCCGATTGATTTGATGTATCCCACCGATCCTTTTGGCATCATAAGTGTACCAATTTTTGCATGCGGATACGTTCCATCATTGACAATATCACTTAAAAGTTCTACTTTTTGCCCCAATCCAAATTTGGGTTTATCTTCATCTTTTCCCGATCGACTTGCCGTTACACTGTCATGTAAAACCGTATTGGGATCCACAATTTGTTTTTCTTGAATTTTAGCAGCCACAACTGTTTCCTTGTGTGGGAGTACAACTCATGCAACCACCTAATTTTCCAGTAGCAAACATATTCCAAACATCTGCCGCACTTGGAGCATGACCGCTTTTATACTCACCATAAACTTTTAAAAGTGAGAATTTTAAAAAATCAAGAAGTCTTGGTTCATCATCTTTCAAATTATCAAATGCTGTTTTAATCATACTTCCATACTCTTTTAAAATATGAAATCGCTTCACGTTGATTAACTGTTTGTCATACTCTAAATCAAAAAATTCAAAATACTCTTCTGCATCCGTTAAGTCATAAAACTCTTCGATTGTTTTATTATGTTGTTCCATTGTCTGCTCCTTTAAATTTGCTTCCAAATAGGTGCAAAAGTATTATTCGCCTATCTCTTCTTTTAAACTTTCAATCCAGTTTTTAATTCTCTCTTTGGTTTTGCCTTTTTCATTGTGTTCATCAATGGCTAAACCACACAATTTTCCGTCCATTTCAGCCAAAGAGTGTTCATAGGTATATCCCTCTTTGTCAACAAACCCTACAGCATTTGCTCCTAAATGAGTGAAAGCTTTATAGAGTTTTCCCAAGGCTGAACAGAAATGTTCTCCATGTTTAACACAATCTCCTGCGCCAAAAAAAGCCACCGTTTTTCCTGAAAAATCGGGCTTTTCATCTTCAAGTTCTAAAAGAACATCCACCCAAGAGAAATGAACATCTCCTTGTCCCCAAGTTGAGCTTCCAATAAATAAGATGTCATAATCTTCAAATTGATGAATGCCATCAAAATCTTCTTCCATATTAATAACATCA
>JBAYZM010000156.1:0-5893 GCA_041672515.1 Arcobacteraceae bacterium | reverse complement strand
TATTACGAGCATTTCCCAATCAACTCGTGCAAGCCATTATTAATATTTTAAATAATGCAAAAGATGCTTTAAAAGCAAATATTCCAGAAAATGAGACTCGTTTTATTTTTGTACAAACACAAGAAATTGACGACCACTTAATTTTAACCATAAAAGACAATGCCGGTGGAATTCCAGAGACAATTATGCCTAAAATTTTTGAACCCTATTTTACAACGAAACATAAAAGTGTAGGAACGGGGATTGGTCTGTCCATGGCACAAAAAATTATTACCGAACAACACCATGCTTTAATTGAAGCGAATAACGAAACCTATGAATATAATCAGCAAATATATACGGGGGCTTGTTTTAAAATAACTTTTACAATTTAATTGGTAGATTGTAAAAGTGTATTTACACCCCTACTTTACTCTGTATGGCTTTGGCAAGCGATAAAATATCCACATTTTCCAAACTCACTCCCGTTGGTACCCCTTGAGCAATTTTTGTAAAATTAATATTAAAACTTTGCAGTTTGTCTTCAATGTAAATGATAAAAGCGTCGTTGGAAATGGAAGGGGTAATGGCAAACAATATTTCGCTGGTGTGATTGTTTTTTATAAACTCGATTAATTTTTGAATAACGAACTCATCGAGTTCACTGACAACAAAATAGAGTCCTTTAAACTGTTTGGACTCTTCAATAATAAAAATATCTTTGGCACTTTGTACAATACAAAGGCGATTTTTGTGCCTTGTATCATCTAAACAGATTTCACAAATTTCATGTTCGCTCATGCAACCGCAATGTCGACACCGTTTTATGGAACTTATAGCATTTTCTATGCAATGGGCAATCTTAATCCCGCTAAAATTATCATTCATAATGATATGATAGGCTAATCGCAATGCAGATTTTTTACCAATGGTCGGTAAATTCTCAAATGCTTCAACTAAATCGTAAAATTTTTCTAGACCTTTTTTCATTCGCTGATTATATCGAATCTTTAGATTTTTTTGGATAAAATCGCTAAAAATTTAATAAAGGGCAGCACTAAAAATTAGAATAGCCATAAACGCCAAAGGAGTGTTTCTAGGTTAAAGAGTTTTAAAGTAGGACTACTTTTAGTAATTCAAGTTAAAACTCTTTAAGATAGGAATACTCATTTGTCGCCCAAAGGGTAGTACATTAAGGCACAATCTTTTAAAAAAAAGAGTCTCGAATTAGCTACGGCTAGTCCTTCGACTCTTTTTTTTAAAATCTTACACCTTACTGTACTATTTATAGGTATTCTTATTTTTAGTGCTGCCCTACACAAGGTGATGAAATTGACAGAAATTGATTATTATGAATTATTGGAAGTAAGCAAAAGCAGTGATAAAACTGTGATCAAAAAAGCTTACAGACAAATGGCTATGAAGTATCATCCTGATAAAAATCCTGGAGACAGTGAAGCAGAAGAGAGATTTAAAGCCATTAATGAAGCGTATCAAGTATTAAGTGATGATCAAAAAAGACAAATCTATGACCGATATGGAAAAGCCGGTCTTGAAGGACGAGGACAAAGCAGTGGTTTTGGTGGATTTGATGACTTAGGTTCTGTTTTTGAAGAGATGTTTGGAAGTGCTTTTGGCGGAGGATTTGGTTCACGTAAAAAACAACGAAAAACCTACAACTATAATTTAGACATCGCCATTGAAGTTACCATTGATTTCAATGAAGCAGTATTTGGTGTGAATAAAAGCATTGACTACAGCTATAAAACAGCGTGTAAATCGTGTAATGGAAGCGGTGCTAAAGGGGGTAAACTCTCCAAATGTAGTTACTGTGAAGGTCATGGACAAATTCACACACGACAAGGCTTTATGACGTTTGCACAAACGTGTCCTAACTGTAATGGAAGCGGTGAATCTGTAGGAGAAAAATGTAACACGTGCAAAGGGAAAGGTTATGAAGAGATTAAAGAAACCTTCAAAGTAGATATTCCTGAGGGTGTTAATACTGGCAATAGAATTCGAGTTTCTCATAAAGGAAACATAGCTCCTGATGGTGCAAGAGGTGATTTATACATTCAAATTCGTGTAAAAGAAGATTCACATTTTGTACGACACGACGATGATATTTATTTGGAAGTTCCTCTGTTTTTTACACAAGTGGTTTTAGGTGATAGCATTAAAATCCCGAGTTTAAAAGGGGAATTGGAGCTTAAAATTCCAGCAGGTACAAAAGACAAAGAGCAATTTAAATTTAAAGGTGAAGGGGTAAAATCGGTACAAGGTTATGGAAAAGGGGATTTTATTGTTCAAATTTCCATTAAATATCCCACCGATTTAAATGCCGAACAACGAGAACTTTTAGAAAAACTGCAAGAGAGTTTTGGAATAGAGAGCAAACCTCATGAGTCGATTTTTGAAGGAATGTTTGAAAAAGTCAAAAAGTGGTTTTTATAATTTATTAAACAGTAGGAAAAACAATGAGTCATACATATTTGAATACCATGCCCGATGTTAACGGATTTTTTGGAAAGTTTGGAGGAGCCTTTTTACCTCCTCAATTAGAAGTTCCATTTGCTGAAATCAAAAAAGCCTACGAAGAGTTGAAAAACTCTCCGCAATTTATTGAAGAGTTAAAATATGTACGAAAACATTTTCAAGGGCGCCCTACTCCTATTACTTTTGCAAAAAACCTAACCGCTTTTTGTGGTGGTGCGAAGATTTATTTGAAACGGGAAGATTTAAACCACACGGGTTCGCATAAACTCAATCACTGTATGGCAGAAGTGATTTTAGCCAAACATTTAGGTAAGAAAAAAGTCATCGCAGAAACAGGTGCTGGACAACATGGTGTGGCACTTGCAACGGCAGCGGCTTATTTTGGTTTAGAGTGTGAAATTCACATGGGTGAAGTGGACATTAAAAAAGAGCATCCCAATGTCGTACGAATGAAAATCTTAGGTGCCAAAGTTGTCCCAGCAACGCACGGACTTAAAACACTCAAAGAGGCTGTAGACAGTGCTTTTGAGAGTTATTTAAAAGATACTCAAAACGCCATTTATTGTATTGGCTCCGTTGTAGGTCCACACCCTTTTCCTATGATGGTTCGAGATTTTCAAAGTATTATTAGCCTTGAGGCCAAAGAACAGTTTTTAGAACATGAAAAAGCTTTACCCAACAACGTCGTTGCGTGTGTGGGAGGAGGAAGTAATGCCATGGGAATATTTGCCCATTTTATTGAAAATGAAGAGATTAATCTTTATGGCGTTGAACCCATGGGCAAAGGGGATAAAATTGGTGAACACAGTGCGAGTTTAACCTATGGAAGTGAAGGCATTATGCACGGATTTAACTCCATAATGTTAAAAGATGACAACGGAGAACCTGCCCCCGTGCACTCTATTGGAAGTGGCATTGATTACCCCAGTGTAGGTCCTGAACATGCCTATTTAAACTCTATATCAAGAACCAAAGTAGGACACTGCAACGACGACGAAGCCATCGATGCTTTTTATAAACTTTCACAACTTGAGGGTATTATTCCTGCATTAGAATCGGCTCATGCTGTTGGATTTGCCATGAAATTGGCCCCAACACTTTCAAAAGATAAAACCATTTTAGTCAGCTTAAGTGGCAGAGGAGATAAAGACATTGATTTTGTGGTCGAAAACTACCCTGTTCCTAATGCCAAATTTTAAATGGCATTAGGAAAAAAACTTTTTAATTTTACTGATTCCTAACTGTATTCCACTGAATTTCATAATACGAGCCACTTCTTTATATTTGCTTTTTTCATAACACGGATTTTTGCAACTTCGACATTTGGGTTTGATTTCATGGGGACACTCATACAATCTTTCAAAAGAGTAGTTTATCAATGTTTTGCACTCTTCACACAAATTTAGTTCAATAGAAAAATGAATGGTTTTATAATCAAATGATTGTTTACAGGGTAAAAGAGTATTGTGTTTTTTCGCACAATGAATTTCAAAAAATTTCTTTAAAATTTCAACTTCAGATTTAAATTTTTCTTCTGTCATAGTAAACTCATTTTTGCTTTGTATTGTATATTTTTTACGTCATTAAGTCCATGATTGGAATCAATTTTTTAAAGTGAGAAGTAAAAAGTAAGAAGTGAGAAGAAAAAAACTACTCACTACTTACTATTCACAACTTTCACTGTTTGCCAACCTCTTCAACTCATCACAGCTAAATCCTGCTTTTTTTCTGGCTTCAAAATTGAGTTCCAATTTTTTTTGTGTACTTCCCGGGTAAAACTCTTCTAAAAGCTTTAAATAGGTTGTTTGTGGTTCTAAGTTTTCTAAAGCACATGCATATTTAAACCACTTATCCCCTTTCTGAACATGGGTAACTTCTTCTTCTAAAATAACTTGAAGTGCTTCTAAAATATACCCATTTAGCTCATCGGGGTTGGATTTAAGTTTCTCCATGATTTTAGGATTTTGATCCAATCCATTGGCTTCTAAATAACGTGGAACAATTGCCATTCGACTCAACAGTGTGGTCGTTTTTTTCATGGCTTCAAACAGATTTGTGTGAACTTCTAAATCACCATATGCGTAACCTAATTGATTTAAAAGTGCTTCACACATTTTAAAATGGCGTATCTCATCTTGAGCAACTTCAAGCCAATCGGCATAATAGGCATCCGGTAATCCAATAAAGCGATACGCTGCGTCCAATGCCAAATCTACAGCACAATATTCAATATGACAAATGGTGTGCAATAAATTGGCTTTGCCCTCAATGGTTTTAAAGTGTTTACGTTGTTTGACTTCTTTGGGCAAAACGATTTTTAAAAAAGAGCCATAAGAAGGAACGTCCAGTTTTAAGGGATGATACTCTTTTTCAAAAAGGAGTTCATTATTTAAAAATTGGGTGTAAAAAAGGCTAAATTGATTAAACTTTTCATGGGGATTTTCTTCAAATAAAATAGCTTCTAAAGTTTTAAAATAGTACACTTTTTACCTCATTTTTAATGTAATCATGAATTTTATCGAATAAGGTTTAAAATGGATATTAAAGTCAAGCCCATGGGCGATTATCAAACCAATTGTTATATTGTAACAGTGAATAACAAAGATTTTATTATAGACCCAGGTGTGGGTGCTACGGCTTGGGTAAAAGAAAATGTTAAAAATCCTGTTGCTATTTTTAATACTCATGGGCATTTTGATCATGTTTGGAGCAACCATGAACTGCAAAAAGAGTTAAACTTAAAACTGTTTTGCCCCAAAGATGACGCTTTTATGTTACTAAATGACCCGTTTGGTTTTGGAATTACACCCAGTCATGCAGATGTTTTAGTTAACCCCGATGAAGAGTTTGATTTCGATGGAATTAAAGTTAAATTCCATTTTTTTCCAGGTCACACGCCGGGTTGCAGTGCTGTGGAAATCGACAATACCCTATTTAGTGGGGACTTTATCTTTAATGGCTCCATAGGACGAGTAGACTTTCCTTACTCAAACAGTGAAGATATGAAAGAGAGTTTACACAAAATACTTGCTTGGCAAAGAGATATTCCAATTTATCCTGGACATGGCTTAAATACGACACTCTTGCGAGAAAAAAATTCATTAAATAATTGGTTAAATTATTTGTAACAATTAAGCAAAAATATAGTAGAATCCAAACTACTAAGAACAGGACGTCCGTATATGAAAAAAAGAATTATTGTACAATTTTCATTAATGATTATTTGCATCGCAATGGTTATTACCTCGATGATTGCTTACAATTTACGAGAAACCGGAATAAGCTCCTCAATCAATACGGCTAAATCCATTTCAGAAGTGGTTAAAAATGGTTTAACCTCTCACATGATTAATGGAAATATGGATCAACGAGATACTTTTATTAACTCCATTTCAAATATGTCCAATGTCAAACAACT
>JBAYZM010000155.1:0-5985 GCA_041672515.1 Arcobacteraceae bacterium | reverse complement strand
ATGAACTTTTAAAAGGTGTGGTCAATAACACAGGAATCATAGAAGCCAAATCGCTTGATGATACGATGGGGAAGATTGTGTTATTTGCGCATGGGGGAAGTGCCAAAATTGATGGCACACTTGATGCTTCTGGTGGGTTTATAGAGACAAGTGGGAAGTCTTTGCATGTTGAAGATAGCACTATTATCAAAACTAAAAAATGGTTGCTTGACCCAGATAATATCATCATTGAATCCAGTGGTGGAGGCGTAGGCGGAGAAAGTGTTAGTGCAACAGCCATTCAAAATGCACTTAGCACGGCTGACATAGAACTTCAAGCAACGAATGACATCACCGTCAATGAAAATATTACATGGGCAACAGATAAAAAACTCACCCTCACCGCAGGCGATGAGATTTACGTCAATGCCACCATCAAAAATACTAACACCACCAATGGCGGTGTTTACTTTAATGCAAATAATACCACCACTAAAGTCATCTTTGACACCAATGGCTTGGTCTCCATCTACAATGTCTATCAACTCCAATGGATGAATCAAGCACTGGCTGGAAAGTACGAATTAGGTGGTAATATCAATGCATTAGGTACGTCCTCATGGAATGGTGGTGAAGGGTTTAATCCTATCGGAAACAACACGACACATTTTACAGGGAGTTTTGATGGTTTAGGGCATACGATAGATTCCTTATACATCAACCGCCCAACTACAAACCATGTTGGATTATTTGGTCACATAAACACAGGTGCTACGATAAAAAATATAGGACTGACCAATGCGACGATAAGAGCTCAGCATAATGTCGGCGGCTTGGTGGGCTTTAACTATAAAGGAATCATCACGGATGTCTATGTTACAGGTAATGTGAGCGGACAGGCTGAAGTCGGTGGATTGGCTGGGGCCAACTATGGAAGCATCACCAACGCCTATGCTACAAGCAATGTGAGCGGAACACAGAGTATCGGTGGATTGGTAGGCCTTCATCGTGAAGGAAGTATCACCAACGCGTATGCCACAGGCAATGTGAATAGTACTTCTCATGATGGTGTCGGCGGCTTGGTGGGATGGATCTACGATGGAACCATGACCAATGTTTATGCTACAGGCAATGTGAGCGGAATAACTAAGGTCGGTGGCTTGGTGGGATGGATCCAATCTACTGGAAGCCTCACCTACCCTGCAAGCATCACCAACGCTTATGCTACAGGCAATGTGAGCGGAACATCTAAGGTCGGCGGCTTGGTGGGCGAGAATTATCAAGCAAGCATCCATAACAGCTTTTGGAATACAACAAACAATGGAGCTCTTACAGGCGTTAGTACTGGAACGAGCACAGGCGTGACAGGAAAAACCACCGCCCAAATGAAAGAAAGTGATACTTTTTCAGATTGGGATATCTTATTGGACAATACACTTAATGTAAACTATCCAACACTAAGAATGCAAGACAGTGGCAATGTGTGGGTTATTGGTACAAAAGTAGCATCAACAGGCGTTGGCAGTACTCCAAAAGAGCCAACTCAAACACAAAATGAAGTAGAAAAAGTGGTTACGGCAATTGTCAATCAAAATGTTCTTACCATAAATCCTCCAAGAGTAGAGACACCAAATAACGCAGGACAAAATGTAGCAGTGAATTTTAATGTAGGTGGAAACCAAACACTTATTTCTCAACCTATTCAAGGGCAAAACACCCAAAGAATAAGTTTAAGCCAAGCAAAACAAATGCAACAAGAAAATGGGGTAAACAGCCAAGAAGTACGAGTGCCTCTTTCAAGAAGTTCCATGATTGAGTTGGTTGATGGTGGGGTGAATTTACCCGATGGTGTAGAACAAGAGTTTTATGTGGCTCAAGATTTATAAGAGTAAAAGGAAATAAATTTATGAAATTAAAATATATAATACTATCAAGTGTGGTAGCCACATCTTTGTATGCGGCTTCAAATGTTCCTAATATCAATGATGCCCTAAAGCAAGTGAAACCTCCAAAAATTGAACGTGAAAAAGCGGATATTCCACAAATTAAACCCCAAGAAGAAAAAGCACCCAAAGAACTTGGAGAGGGAAAAAAAATTGAAATAAAAAAGTTTTTGATTCAAGGGGCAATTCACTTAAGTAATGATGAACTTAAAATTATCGTAGAGCCTTTTGAGAATCAAGAACTAAGCTTTAATCAAATGCTTGAAATCACCAGCTTAATTACCAAAGCTTACAGAGAAAAAGGATACTTTGTTGCACGTGCATATATCCCACAACAAAATATCCTCACACAAAATGGCAGTTTAAAAATCAATATTATAGAGGGAAATTATGGTAAATTTCACTTAGAAAATAACTCTTTAGTTAAAGATGAAATCATACAAGCTAACCTCGATGATATCAAAGAAGAAAATATCGTTTCAAGCCAAACACTTGAACGAGCTATGTTAATTATCAATGACACCCCAGGTGTTGTAGTCAATAAAGCAGAAGTAAGACCAGGAAAAGAACTGGGTACCAGTGATTTTATCATTGGTACTCAAGCAACCACTCCATACAATGGCTATGTTATAGCTGATAACTACGGTTCTCAATATACAGGTAAACACAGAATCATGGCAGGTGTGGATATAAACTCTCCTTTTAAACTAGGAGATAAAATCACTGCATTTGCCATGACCAGTGAACAAACAGGACTTTTAAGTGGAAAAGTAGGCTATGAGTTTCCACTTCATGCGAATGGTACAAGAGGTGAACTAAGCTACTCTAAAACCACGTATGAATTAGGAAGTACCTATCAAAACTTAGATGCCATAGGAAGTTCGGATAGTATTGTAGCTAGAGTTAGTTATCCAATCATACGAACACGACTTGAAAATCTTAACTCTTATACCCAAGTTTCATATAATATAATGAAAGATGAAATACAAAGTACTAATTCAATCGTAAAAAAAGATAGTGTTGTCGCCACAGCAGGAGTAAATTACACCAAAGATGAACTAATTTTGACTAAAAATTCTCAAACACGAGCAAGTGTTTCTTTAAGTATAGGAGAATTAGGCTTTGATGATGTTGCCGATAAACAAAATGATGAAGCAGGTGCGAATACTCAAGGAAACTTTTCAAAAATCAACCTAGAACTGGGAAAAGATATAGAATTGCTACCAACTTTACGATGGGAAAATACTTTACAAGCTCAATATGCTTTAGGTAATAAAAATCTTGATGGAAGCCAAGATTTAAGTGTGGGTGGTATTAATGGAGTAAAATTTTATCCCGATGGTGAAGAGAGTGCTGAAAATGGATATATTTATAACAGCGAATTAC
The DNA here is from genome assembly GCA_041672515.1 of Arcobacteraceae bacterium. Lineage (GTDB taxonomy): Bacteria > Campylobacterota > Campylobacteria > Campylobacterales > Arcobacteraceae > Marinarcus. The sequence goes on along the minus strand of JBAYZM010000155.1, from coordinate 2,677 downwards.
TCTATACTCTTCCAAGTTTTCAAGGGATTAACAGTAAAGTCTCAATTTTTTATGACATAGGACGTGTTTATATGAGTAAAAATATTGATAATGAACCTTCACGAACATTGCAAGATGTTGGTTTGGGATATTATGGAAGCTATAAAGAGTTTTTTCTTAATACCCATTTAGCCTATAATATCGCCCATGAAGTAACTTCTCAAAGTGATTATGGCAACAGAGTTATGATACAAGCGGGATGGGTGTTTTAGGCTTTTTTATAGCAAATCTCTTTCTCAAAGCTTCATTTTGAGAAAGAGCCAAAATATGTATGAAAAGAAAAGATAAAGTTATTTCATTAATGGGTCAGAAAGTCCTAAAACATACATTCCAATTAAACCTAAAATACCCGTAACCAAACAGTAGTACACTGTTGGAATTATGGTTCTTCTTAAGGTTTCTCCCTCTTGGTCAAGCAATCCAACTGTTGCAGATGCGGCTACGACGTTATGAATGGCAATCATATTTCCTGCTGCTGCTCCCACGGCTTGTAGGGCAATCATAAATGCGGTCGAAATACCCAATGCATCAGCTACTCCAAATTGAAATTGGCTTAACATCATATTTGATACCGTGTTACTTCCTGCAATAAAAGCACCCAAAGCACCAACAACAGGGGCAAAGAGGGGATAAATATCACCCACAGTAACAGCCACATAGTTTGCCACGGCAATTGGCATGGAGTCAAATCCTGTTTCATTGACACCTGAATTGATTAAAATTCGAACCAATGGAATGGTAAACATTAAAACAAATCCTGCTCCAATCATGACTTGTGAAGATTCTTGCACGGCAGCTTTCATCTCTTTAAACTCCATTTTGTGGAAAAAGTAGGTGATTAAAACAACAAAGACTAAAATCCCACCTGGCAGATAAAGAGGGTTAATGGTATAGCCTATGCCTTCATTTAAAATATTGGTATAAGGAATAGCCCAAGCTTGTGTAAATGCTTTGGCTTCGGCTGATACTCGAGTAAGGACTAAAATAACGGCTACAAGAATATACGGAATCCAAGCTTTTGTTAATGACATCTCTTTTTTAATGGTCATGGCATCAAGGCTTAGTTCAAGTTTACTCACCCATTGAATTGGCCATTGCTCTTTAGGTGCAAAATCCCATGTGGTTTTTGGTATTAAAAACCCTTTTTTTGCCGCAAATATCACCAAAGGTAAACCAATTAAAGACCCAATAAGTGAGGGAAACTCTGCTCCTAAAAAAATACCCGTTAGCGCATAAGGCACAGTAAAGGCAAGACCTCCAAAAATCGCAAAAGGAATAATATTTAACCCTTCTGTCCATGAACGGTTTTTACCAAAAAATCGTGTCAGCATCATGACCATAAACAATGGAATGAGTGTTCCTGTTATGGCATGAACAATGGCAACTTCACTGGTAATAATTTGTAAATAAATATCCCAGCTCGAACCCAACTCTTTTAAAGTAAGTGCAATGGATCCACTGTCTAAGCCTTTGTTGACCCCAATTAAAATGGGTGTTCCAACAGCACCGAACGATACGGGCGTACTTTGAATCATCATTCCTACCATAACTGCAGCCATTGCTGGAAAACCAATGGCAACCAACAAAGGCGCTGCTATGGCTGCGGGTGTTCCAAAGCCTGAAGCTCCTTCAATAAATGAACCAAAAAGCCACGCAATGATGATAACTTGAACCCGTCTGTCCGGACTGATGTTATTAAACCCTTGTCGAATAACAGCAATGGCACCAGAGTGTTTGAGGGTATTTAAGAGTAAAATCGCCCCAAAAATAATCCACAGAACCGAAATGGTAATAAATAAACCTTCCAATGTAGAAGCCAAAATCCTATTGAATGTAACTTCCCAAATAAAATAAGCAACGGCAGTTGTTGCTAAATACACAATTGGCATGGCTTTTTTTGCGGGCATTCTTAGTCCAACTAAAAACAGCGCTGCCAGAAATATTGGCAGTGCAGCAAACAGTGCTTGTGTTCCAATTCCCATATTAAACCTTTGTAATGATATAATGCAATAATAAACAGATGTTATGATATTGATATGATAATTAAGAAAAACCAAGAAATTGCAGCAAAAAATGTTTAATTTTGTAGCATTACGTTTTAGGTTGATATAAAGAAAATTGGGTGAAAAGTTTAAAAACATGATAGAAACATACATTAAAATCAAAGGCATTGTTCAAGGGGTAGGGTTTCGTCCTTATGTCTATAATTTGGCACGACAATTTTCTTTAAATGGTTTTGTTAACAACGATGAAAGTGGCGTTACTGTTGTGCTTCAAGGTGACGAAAAAGCCATTGATGCTTTTATTGAAGAACTCAAAAAAAATCCACCACCACTTTCTTGTATTGACAATATTAAGATTCAAACATCTGAAATAAAAGAGGTGTTTGAAAATTTTACGATTAAACACACCCAAGTTCAAAACAGTAAAACTTCTTTGGTCTCTCCTGATATTGCGGTGTGCAAGGATTGTATTGAAGATATTTTAAATCCCAATAATTTTCGCTTTAATTACGCACTGACCAATTGTACGAATTGCGGACCTCGATATACAATTATTAAGACTGTCCCGTATGACCGAATTCATACTTCTATGAGTGTATTTCCCTTATGCCCCACGTGTAAAAAAGAGTATGAAG
>JBAYZM010000154.1:0-6027 GCA_041672515.1 Arcobacteraceae bacterium | reverse complement strand
AAGGCTACAAACTCCTCTTTTTGGGCTTCTTCATAATCCAGTTCTATTAAATCAAAGCCTTTTTTATTGTATGAAATAAGATGGGCATGGTTCAGTGGTGTTGCACTTAATTGTTGGTAAAATTTTTTATCAAATTCAAAATAATCGACGGTTAATTTTAATTCTTCTAATTTCATCATTGTATCTTTACTTTTTTCCAAATTATACACACTCGTTTTTAACTGTTTGTTACACCTTAGAGTTAATTTATTGAGTTAAGATAATTTTTTATAAGCTATAATAACGAAAAAATAAAAGAGAGAATATGAAGTTAAAATGTGTTTCATGGAATGTCAACGGTATTCGAGCCGTGGATAAAAAAGAGGCGTTAAAATGGGTCGATGAACATGCCATTGATATTTTAGCCCTACAAGAGATTAAAGCGTTAAAAGAACAAATTCCTCCCACTATTTTTACAACACCCTACTCTACCATGCAAGTCAGTTCTTCTGTGCGCAAAGGACAATCGGGTACGGCACTTTTTTCACACTTAACTCCAAGCTATTTGAGTGAAACATGGGAAGTGGATATTTTAAAAGAAGGTCGAATCAATGAATTTCACTTTGAAAACATTGCCTTTTTTAATGTCTATTTTCCCAATGGGCAAAGTAATCCCGAACGATTAGAGTACAAATTGGAATTTTATGAGCGATTTTTAAACCACATTAACGCATTGCGTCAAGAAGGAAAATCGATTATTGTGTGTGGCGATGTGAATACAGCGCATCATCCCATTGATTTAGCCCGACCCAAAGCCAATGAAGAGACTTCGGGCTTTTTACCCATTGAGCGTTCTTGGATGGACAGACTGCTTGAAAATGGTTACATCGATACTTTTAGACACGTCAATGGCAATGCTCCCCACCACTACAGTTGGTGGAGTTACAGAGCCAATGCCAGAGAAAACAATGTGGGCTGGAGAATCGACTATTTTTTTGTCAGCGATGATTTAAAACATAACATCAAAAATGCCTATATTATGCCAGAAATTCATGGAAGTGACCACTGCCCTGTAGTGTTAGAGTTAATGCTTTAAACCACTACCGATAGCAAAAGTAATGCTCCTAAAATAAACATGACAAGGGGTGAAAGTATCTCTAAAATTCGTATGTATTGATGAGATTTTTCACCCAATTTTCGCACTCCAACTCCTAAAAATGAAGCCCCCACCATCACGACAGCCATCCCTAAACCAATAAAAATAGCAGCTAAAAAAACAGCAAAATAGGTTTTTAACACAAAGGCATAGATAAATAAAACAACCGTTCCTGGACAAGGAATAAGTCCTGCGGTAAGGACAAAGTATAAATCTTTTTTGATAAACTTTTGTTTTACGTTTAAAGGTGTTGGTTTTGTAGTACTCCATTTTATAGGACTACTTTGGCAGGATTGACAAGCACATTCTTTGTTGGTAAGTTTAGTAAACAACAAATATGCAGCCAACGCCATAATCATTCCTGCTGATATTTGAGTTAATATGGTAACAGAGTCTTGAACAAACCGATTAAAAAATGACTCTAAAATCAATAAAGAGACCAAGACCAAAATCAAAGCACCAATAATATGAATAAATGAGCTCCCCAGTGAGATAAAAAAGGCTTTAGAAAAACTGCTCTTATGTGAAGAAAAATAGGAAAATGCCAAGGCTTTTCCATGACCAGGACCAATTGCATGCACCATTCCATAACCAAAAGCAATCAGCAATAAAACAAACAGTGCCACCGTATCGCCTTGTTGTACTTTTTGTAAATTGGTTTTTACTTTTTGAGTAAATGAATCAAGCAAAGTTTCACTTTGTATTGGGCTTTGTTCTTCTTGTTTTATCTCCTTTTGAGGAGTTTCTTCAAGAGGCATTTTTTCTTCTGGCAATAAAGCTTGTGCATCAATTGTAAAAACAACGTTTTGTTTATCTGTAACTTCTTTTTGAATTGGCACTTTATGTTTAAAGACTAAAAATTGTTTGTTGAGCAATAAACTAAAATAATTTTCATCGTCATTAACAAAAATATGGAGTTTATAGTTGGGTTGCATGGGTAAATTGACCTCAACCGTATAATGAAAAAATAAAATATCATTGTGTATAAGTGTTTTATATTTTGCTGCTTGGTTATCTAAAAATTCTTTAGAATTGCTCTGTTTTGAATAGCTAATGTGGGTCATAAAATTTTTAGGCTTTGCATAATCCACCAATGCTGTTTGAATTAAATCCAGCTCATCATGATCTATTCTTTTATTTAAATTCGTATCATATATTTCTAAAAGTTGTTGGGTAAAATCCGAAGAGAGTTCCCATTTAAAATCGATGGATTTAATCATTTCATTGCTTGAATTCACTTTCAAAGAAACATGGGTAACAGGAGAAATATACGCACACAAAGCACACGAAAAAAGTATGCTTTGCGTAAAAAGAAGCCCTAAAAAAAAGCGAATAATCATTTTTGATGCGACTCCACAATCATTTTAGCTGCATGGCGTAGTGTTTCATCCCATTTTTCATCTAAAGGGCTAATGGCGACAACTTTTCCTTGAATAGTTGAAGCAATGACGTTTGCACTCTTTTGTGAAAATTCCGGTGCGACAAACAAGGTTTTAATCGTATGTTCTTTGGCTTTTTCAATTAATTCAATCATTTGATTGGGTTTTGGTTCTTTTCCAGCAACTTCTACGGCAATTTGTTCCAAATCAAATCGTTGGGCAAAATATCCCCAAGAAGGGTGAAACACCATAAAAGCACTTCCTTTAACCCCAGCTAATTGATTTTTTAATTCCAAATACAAAGCATCGAGTTCTTGAATAAATTTTTCATAATTGGCTTGATAATAAGCTTTGTTGGTGCTGTCTAATTCAACTAACGTAACATAGATATTTTTTGCCATGGTTTTAACTAAAATAGGATCCAACCACACGTGAGGGTCTAACCCTTCATACTCATCGTGTTCATCGTGTTTTTCATCTTTATGCTCATCTTTGTGTCCATGGTCATGCCCCTCTTCTTCTTCATCCTCATGAGCATGTTCTTGCATAGCAATTTTTTGGATACCTTTGGTCGTATCAATAAAAACCAAGTTTTTATTGGCGGCTTTAAACTTATCCAACCAAACATTTTCAAAAGATACACCGATAAAAAAATAGGCTTTTGAAGAGGACAATTGACGCATTTGAGATATTTTTGGCTCATACGTATGCGGTGAAAATCCGGGTTGAACCATGGCATTGACACGGACTTTATCGCCCCCAATTTTTTCGATAAAATATTTTTGAGGTAAAATACTTGTGGTTACTTCCAATTTATTCGCAAAAATATTCACTAACAGAAAAAGTAAAACGGCTAAAATTTTCATGACTGACTCCTCGCAACTTGGTTGCATAATTTTCTGAAATCCTAATACATTCAAACTTTAATGCAACTTAGTTGCTCTTTATAGATTTTAAGTTATAATTCTTTCATGAGTAAAATTCAAACCATAATCAACCAAAGCAATATCAAACTAACCACCGCCAGAGTAGCTATTTTGGAGCTTTTTGCACAAGCTAAAAAACCTTTGTGTTACGAAGATATAAAAAGTCAACTCTCAATGGACAAAGCCACATTTTACAGAAACATCGCCAAGTTTGAAGAAGAGAATATTTTAAACTCTTTTGAATCCAACGACAAAAAACGCTACTATGAAATTCAAAAAAATCCCCATGCCCATTTTATATGTTCACATTGTTCTAAAATAGAGTGCATTAAAGAGCAAAATATTAGCCTTGATGGGTATAAAATAGATAATATTATCATCAAAGGCATTTGCCCAAATTGTTTGTAGAATATACTCAATTCTACAAACAATTTAACACACACTTAACACAACTGTTTTATAATATTGAACTAAAAAAACAAGGAACCCTCCATGAAAAAATTGGCTTTAACATTTCTTTTACTGTCTGCTTGTGTTTTTGCTTCAAGCATTAAAGTTGACAATGCTTATGCAAGAGCAACTCCTCCCAGTTTACCCAACAGCGCTGCTTTTATGGAAATAAAAAATGAAAGCAAACAAGATGTTGCACTCGTTTGGGCAAAATCAACGGCTTCAAATGTGGTTGAATTACATACCCATGATATGAAAGATGGCGTTATGACCATGTATCAAGTGCCTAAAATTGATATTAAAGCCAATTCAACAACGGTTTTACAACCGGGTGGATTTCATGTGATGTTGATTGATTTAGTGCAAAAACCTCTTAAAGAAAACGATGAAATCACACTGACATTGGGATTTTCAAATGGGGAAGAACAAACACTCAAAATCCCTGTTAAAACAGTTATGGGTGGAATGATGCAACAAAATAGCATGAAACACGGGAATATGAACCACAAATGCAACTGATATTTCAAGCCCTTGTTGTCATAGCCATTGTGGCGGGTTATTTTCTCATCGACTTTAATGCTTTGTACCAAAAACTTCAAGGGGAAGCCAGTTTTGTCGTGCAAAATCAAGAGTGTGATTTAAAACAATCTTCATGTGTGGTGACCATTGAAGATGGCACTGTTTTAGAGTTTGAAATTGTGCAAAAAGATATTCCTCTGATGAAACCTTTGGATTTTAAACTAAAAAGTTCTAATCCTAACTTAGAAAATATCACTCTAAAACTTTATGCAACCAACATGATGATGGGTACGTATGAATTGAAGTTTACCCCTGATGGCAAAGGCAATTATACGGCAAAAGGAACTTTGCCCACTTGTCCAGTGGGTGGTATGAAATGGAATGCCGATGTACAAGTTCATAAACTGGGTAAAATCATTGGTGCACGATTTTTATTTGAAACGGATATATAATGAAACTTTTTTTAAGATATTCTCTTGCTATTACGGTAGCTTTTCTTCTTATACTTTTAATTAAACCATTAGTTACCAACCAAAAAGAACACATCAAATACAATTTTGAAGTTTCTTCTTTAAATGGCACTGTTAAAAAAGAGGATTTCAACGGCAAAGTGTTAGCCATTTATTTTGGCTATATGTATTGCCCCGATGTTTGCCCGACCAGTTTGAGTTCTTTGGCGTTTGCCTTAAGCAATTTTTCATCTGAACAACTCAATGGTTTTAGGGGTTTATTTATCAGTGTCGATCCTGAGCGTGACGGCATAAAAGAGTTGGATGAATATGCTAAATATTTTCATAAACACTTCATAGGAGCCACCAGCACCAAAGAGAATATTGATGACATCACCAAACGCTATGAATCGTTTTATGAAAAAATCTATTTAAAAGATTCAAAAATGAATTACTCCGTTTCACACACTTCGTACATTTATATTTTTAATAAAAAAGGGGAGTTTGTTAAAAAAGTTGACCACTTTACGAACCCCTCTGAACTTACAGAAGTTTTATCTAAACTTCTGTAAAAATCACACTTCTGCCATTAAAAAATATAAATGATTATTATTTTTCTTTTAATAAAAAATTATCTTATTTTAGCTACCATATCACGTTAAACTTGCTATAGAGTGTTAGCTTATATTTTAAAAAAGGGCAGTAATGCAAAAAGATACCAGTATCCGTCGTAAGCTCTATTCGCTTGCCAGTATTATTGGAACCACGTATATCATTTTTCATTTAATACTTTTTATATTTGCCAATGATATTAAAACCAAATGGGATATTTACGACCAAGATATCAAAGAAAAAAGCCTTCTTATTTCAAAAATGACACTTGACATTGGCTACAATGGAATGATTCATCATTACAAAGATTATGTTATTTCAAAACAAACCTCCTCTTTGGAACAATTCAATATCAAATACAATAATTTTGTACAGCACAAAGAAGCTTACTTGAAATTTAACAATGTTACGTCTTTAGAAACGGAACAATTAAAAAAAATAGAAGCAACCCTTTTGCTTTATAAAAATAGTATAGAAACCCATAGTTTTAATCTCACCATCAATGATACTCCTGCCATTGAAGCGTTAGCTATCTTAGATGCTTTTTTTGCAAAAAA
>JBAYZM010000153.1:0-6053 GCA_041672515.1 Arcobacteraceae bacterium | reverse complement strand
ATTACAATCTTTTTATCATCAAACTTCAAAAATGCAGGAAAATATGCCATAGATAAACCTTTGTGTTAAAAAGTTATTCTAACCAAATGAAAATTAGCTTTCCTTAATTTGAATCAAGGAATATTTTTAGATTGAAAAAATATTACAATTTGTCATATTTTTAATACAACTTTGATTCTTTTGTTATAGTTTTAAAAATGGAATATGAGGAAATCGTATGGAACTAACAATTCAAGATATACACAGCAAAATACATACTATCCGAGGTGTTCAAGTTATGCTAGACAGTGATTTGGCAAAACTTTACAACATAGAAACAAAAACATTTAATCAGTCAATAAGAAGAAATATCAAAAGATTTCCAAAAGATTTTAGATTTCAACTCAATGATGATGAAAAAAATGAACTGGTAACAAAATGTTACCAGTTGCAAAACTTAAAACATTCATATATCAATCCTTATGTTTTCACTGAACAAGGGGTGTCAATGTTAAGTGCTGTTTTAAAAAGTGATATAGCAATCAACAGAAGTGTACAAATCATCAGAGCTTTTGTAAATATGAAGCAATTTATATCATCAAATAACGACCTTTTTAAAAAGATAAATACCATTGAAAAAAAGCAAATAGAATATGAGATAAAATCAGATGAAAAATTTAATCAACTTTTTAATGCTCTTGAAGATAAATCACTCAAACCAACACAAGGTATATTTTACCATGGTCAGATTTTCGATGCGTATAGTTTTATATCTGATATATTAAGAGAAGCCGATGAAAAAATTATTCTCATTGATAATTATGTAGATGATACAACCCTGACTATTTTCAGTAAAATACCTAATATACAAGTAACAATTTACACGCATACTGTATCCAAACAACTCAAACTGGATTTAGAAAAATATCATACGCAATATAATAATATCTCTGTAAAAATATTTAAAAATTCTCACGACAGATTCCTTATAATTGATGATAAAACAATTTATCATATGGGTACAAGTTTGAAAGATCTTGGCAAAAAATGGTTTGCATTTTCAAAAATGGATATGGCTTTATTTGGGGAAATGGTTTCTAAATTGGAGTAAAAGGTTTGGGTTTGTGTGGTTTTGGCTTTTTAATATAAATCTATTCTCTTGAAAACCTAAAGGTTTCCGCCTTTTACTTTTTAATGGTAAAAAGTAACAAAAAGCCACCAACGAAACTTCAAAGCCCTTGGGATTCCCTCACTTATTATTTCTCTTTTCTGAGTCGCAAAACTCACATAAAAATATGCTTATGAGCATATTTGTTATGTTCAAACAGTTGCAACTCTTTTCCGAAAAGAAAAATAAACGTTCGGCTTTTCAGATGTTGGAATAAGAGGGATAAGGACATTTGCATATTTGATTTTCTTACATAACAACTTCACTAATCTCAATTAATCAAAGATAGTTTAAATACTAGGGATTTATTTCTGCCTTTGATGAAGCTAAGATTTTAGGATTTTATTTCGGGGAACAGTTCAAACTGTTTGAGGAAGAAAATGTACTAGATGTACATTTTTTACGAGTTTTTGAACGCAGAAATAAAATCTTAAAATCTTAGGGTCTGCTGCTTCATCAACTTGGCAGTCTTTTTTGCTTACTTTTTCGAGACCAAAAAGTAAGAGAGCGGAAACCTTTAGGTTTTCAAGAGCATATTAATTTTACTAATTTTAGGAAGTAGTATACTATTTCTAAAATTTTATGCTTCATTTTCATTAAAGTTAATTTTAATTATTTCACGATTGTCTTTTTTCTTAATCAATAAAGTTGCTATAGGACAATTCTCAAGATTTACAAAATTCTCTAAGTTTCTTTCTCCAAACAAAAAATATCCATTATTTTCAAGGTCTTGTAACATTTTATTAAATTCTAAACTTATTTTTACTTTATCATGAGTTTCTAGTACATCGCTAATTTCGCCATAATCAACAAATGTTTGAAGTATGCCTCCAATATATTCAGCTTCCTCTTCTGTTTCTATGTCATCATGATCAGTTCTGTATCCAAAAGCATTCAATATAATATTCATCAACTCTTTTCCAGATGTTATTCTTGTTAAAAATCTTAATTTTTCATTGTCTTCTGAATTTAGGTCTTTATTTAGAGTCGCATTAACCCAGTTCTCATGGTTTTGTTTCATATATCTCAATATTTCTTCTGGAAAAGTATCTATTAAAGTATCAATTTCTTTATGATGATTTCGACATAATAAAATTAAGTTGTCAAATGTATCGTACTCATTTAAATTCGACTTATGTCTTGGTCCTTTTGGTTTGCTACTAATAATATGACATTCTTCACCAATATTTAGGTTACTATCTATTTCTTGCTCTGTAATTAGTTCAGCTTTACAGATAGCACATCTATTTCCTGATTTTGCCCAAAGCATTTTTCTAGTTTTTTCTGATATTGCCAATCTGCTAACTCCTATAATTATTTTAACTTTCACATAATGTCTAAATACACTACTAAATTAATCTTAGTCTAACAATTTATTAACCCTACATTATATACAAGCCACCCTAAAATATTGGAAACAAAACAAGCACCCTCGTGCTTGTTTCTCCCAAAAAAATCAAACCCCAAACGTCTCCTTAATCTTATCCTCAAAATCCTTATCACTCAAAGCTTTCCGCAACGGAACAAACGTCTCGGCTTCTTCTCCTACTTTTACAGCAATATCGCTGTTCTCATTTTCAATAACATCTTTGATGGCTTGGGCAATGGGCATAGGGCTTGGTCCTTCGTTGATGGCTGCTCCTACAATGGGAACAAAGTGAGCAACCAACTCTTTGTAGGGGCTTGTGTCACTGGTGGTTTTGGCATTGGCAACGAGTCCTTTTTTGACAAAATTTGTGCCAAAAAGTCCTGCAAGTACAGAGTGTACTCGAATATTAAAAGGGGTAACTTCAAATCGTAAAGAATCCGTAATTCCCTCAACAGCGTATTTACTGGCGTTGTAATGACTCAAAAGTGGTAAGCCCATTTTTCCTAAAAACGATGAAATATTGATAATCACACCACTTTTTGCTTCTCTCATATACGGTAACACTTCTCGTGTGGTTTTAATTAAACCAAAAACATTCACATCAAATTGTTTAAAGATTTCTTCATCGGTACCCTCTTCTAAAGTTGCCAATAATCCAAACCCTGCATTGTTGACCAATACATCAATTTTACCCTCTTTTTCAATCACACTTTTAACCGCTTGTTGTATGGATTGGGTTTGAGTGACATCCAAAGGCACGATATTGATTTGAACCCCTTTTTCTTTGGCTTTTACCAACAGTTCGTCTTCATTGCCTCTTGAACCTGCGTAAACGGTATAGCCATTAAGGGCGAGTAAAATTGAAGTTTCTAACCCCATTCCTGATGTTGCTCCTGTAATTAATACGACTTTAGCCATGCTGACTCCTTTTTTTCTTGTATCATATTGGGAGTTTTCACATTTAGCCTTAACCTATATCAAGGAATGGTTCTTTGTTTAAGGATTAGGCGATTTTATCTAAAACGGCTTTCTCTTCTATGGTAAAACATTTGTGGGGATATTCCACTTCTCTGTTTTGAAACGAAAGAATGGATTTATTTAAAATGACACCCAAATCAATATTGATGGCTTGTCGAATCGTTTCGTTCTTACTCCACGCATCTCTGCCAGCTAAGACGATGGGCAAATATACAATTAACGCCGCTGAAATAGAGCGTGTTGCACTTTCCCAAAGATAACTGGGAGTATGATCAACGGCATAATAATCAATCGTGTCGTATTTGAACATAGGTTTTTCAAAGGTGGTTGGTTTCGCAAAAAAGAATCCCATCCCCTCATCACAACTCACATCAATAATTAAACTATCGGGTTTTAAAGAGGAACTCTCCTCTTCAATAACAAAATCAGTAGGATTTGCAGTATCTTGAAAAACGCCATTGACAATAATATCGGCTTGGCTAATGAGTTCACATAATGGTCGAATCGAACCATCGTGTTCTATAATGACCATTCTTGATTCATTCTCTTTGCCCTCTTGAACTCGTACATAATGACAATCCAGTATCTCTTCTCTTACTTCATGGTCTGGTCGTTGTATACAAATGGTAATATCTCTAAAACCGTGTGCTTTAAGGGCATAAATTGCCCCACGACTCACCGCACCAAAACCAAAAATGATTGTTTTTCTCTGGTTTCCATAATGTCCATCAATCCCTTTGAGTTGTAACGCATGAATAACCGCACAATATCCTGCCATCTCATTATTTTTATAAAAAGTATGTCTGCCTATTTGTCCTTCGGGTGACCAAATAAACATATCTTCAAAAGCTATGAGGGTTTGTTTTCTTTTTATTGCCATGTCGGTTATCTCTTGTTGTTGTACACAATGGACATATCCCCAAAGTGTTCCCCCTACTTTGAGTTCGTTCAAATCAGCCAATACGGGTTTATTGATAATGACCGTGCCAATATTGGCTAAAAGATTATGACGCGTATCCACTCCGCCACTCATTGCTGCAATTTCTCTGTCTGAAATACCAAAAGGAATACCGTATCCCTCTTCAAAGATAAGTTGCTTACGTAATGCTTCTGGGATACGCACCAAATGTTCGGGATGGATGGGAAGTCGTCTTTCATCTGTTTTTTTTGATGTGCCTATGACACCTATTTTTAAATTATTCATATTTCTAATCTCCTTATGATTCATAGATTTATTATCTGCTTTTTCTGAGATTCCAAAAACTATTTTGACCCAAAAAGTCTGGACCGTCGTAAACACTTTTTAAATCAGATACGGTATACACCGCATTTTGATCAAGTTCATTGATCAGACGAATCAGTCTTGGAATATGTCGTCTTTTTTCAACGATAAACAATACTTCAACGGGTTTATCTTCCCCCATATCGCCATCGACTGAAACCACTTTGAATCCTTCTTTTCGTATTTTATCGGCTAAAATATCGCGGTTAAATGAGATACATCGGATAAGTTCATTGCCAATGGCAAAACGATTTTCAATCCACATCCCCACATAAATACCTGCTGCAAAACCAGCAGAATAGGCAAAGGCAAGATGCCATTGGTCAAGATTTTTAAACACTTGTCCTGCTGCAATTAACCATATAATGATTTCAAAAAATCCAATTAACGTGGCGAGTAATTTGTAGCCTCGAAATATAACAATCGTACGAAATGTTCCTAAAGATACATCCGTAACTCTGGCAAAAAAGATAAATAATGCCAAGAAATAAGGGTATTCAATGATAAATTCAGCCATTTTTATTGTTAAGTAAGTTCATCTGTTCTCCTTTTATAAAAATTCAATCAGTATGACAGTATGAACGAAAGGTAAGTTTCGCGATAGGTCTGTTTATAGTTTGTTGTAGGTTCAATACAAGTTTATATTTTCAGTCTATCTGAATTAGAAGATTAAAGCAAATCAGTGAAGCTTAAAAGTTGTTTTAAATCAATGTTTAAATAAATTTGATAAGTTATAATTTTTTTAAATTAAACACAGGATTTACCATGAGTCGATTAACCAAGCCTGATTTAAAAAATGAAATACTCCTTAGAATTCAAAGAAATTTTCCTTTGGTTGCACGACCCTTTAGTGCCATTGCCCAAGAGTTAGGCACAACATCACAAGAGGTTTTGTACATTTTAAATGAAGCCAAAAATGAAAAAATCATACGACAAACTTCGGCTATTTTTGATACAAAAAAACTGGGATATATCTCCTCTTTGGTCGCGTTTGAAGTAAACCCAGAACAAATTGATGAAGCCGTTTCAATTTTAAATGCCCATCCAGGTATTTCACACAATTACGAGAGAAATCATGCCTTTAATATTTGGTTTACCATTGCCGTGGCTCCCAATTCAAAGTTGGGTTTAGAAAAAACCGTTGAAATCTTGGCTTCTCAAACCAAGGCAAAAAATTATTTGATTTTACCCACATTAAAACTTTTTAAGATTTCAGTAAAACTTGATACAACCAACTCTTTGAGCCAAAAAGAGCCTATAGCAACAAAAACATACAA
>JBAYZM010000152.1:0-6061 GCA_041672515.1 Arcobacteraceae bacterium | reverse complement strand
AAACAGGAAACTGTTGAAGCTGATAAGCGGACTACATGCAGATGTGGCGTAGTGTTTGATACTAGATACTCAACCAAGCTCAAGGCAATTCACGCTAAGTCTTAGCTATATAAACCTTACATTGACTCAACCCTCATTGATATAACTTTATTCCAATAATAGATATGCTGATATATGGTATCGCATTACCCACCACGAAGCCTTACAGTGTGAGCATGTAAAAGCACTGTTAGAGAAACCTCAGAACTCATTCCAAGGGTATGAAGTATAAATTATGTAGAGTTTGTGTTTTAAAACAGCCAAGCTCTGCTTGATTTCCTAGAATCTAAATCCAGGGTATAGTTACAAATTGCATAACCTTTAGTTGAAAAGATTATTTTGGATCATCAATAGAGAATCTTGCTTTAGTCTTGTTTCGAAACATTTCATTATGGAGTGAGATGAATCAAAAAATGGATGTTCAAGATTGGAGCAAAATTATTGAAGACCAATTCGCACCAATTTTTTTAAAGCTAATCAATGAAGTTCAAAAAAGTTTGGGTTCTTTCGAATATGTCGAATGGCTTTCAAAATTCAAGCACAATATAGCATTTAAAGCTGTTGATAGCTTGATTGGACTAAACGGCTTTAAATTAAACTTCAGAACTAAAGTTAGAAGCGATTTATTGAAATCGCCAAACTGGCTTGAGTTTAAAGGGTTTAGAGATGCTTTGGTTAAATTCGGACCTCTTTCATTAGCTGATAAAGTGGTTATCGAAGACCTAGAATATGTTAAAAAATTCTATATTGATAATTCTATGGAAGCTTTAAGACTAAGAGAATCTGGGATTTTTTCTCAAGAAGTTTATATGTCTATTTATAGACATATGTATGATTGTGAAAAAACAACTTTTATTCCATCTGATATTGTGCAAATAATTACAATGGAAGAAAAAATTGAAATAAATAATCATATCATAGAGGCTTCATCAAAAAATGATATTGAAACCCTTGTTGAGGAATTAACAGTTAAATATAAAGATCAATTAGAATCTAAAAAATCTGTTGAGCCTGAAACAACGCCAACAAATAAAACTCTTGGAGAAAAAATTGAGGAAGTAAAAAATCTTCAAAAACAAGAGTTTGAAGAGATAATAAAATCTGCTGAAATTATAGACTTTGAGCATACAAAAACTGGTAAGCCATTAAAAGTTCTAAAAGTGAAAGAGAATATCTCAAACTTTAAAGCATTTAATGAGTATCTCATTAACAATGGGATTGCTTATTACTCTAAAATAGCTCAAGGTTTTGTAGTGAAAAATTATGAAAAAGTACAAATTGCGAGTTCAGCATCACTTACCGTATATGGTCAAGATTTGATTGAAACATTTGCAAAAGGTACATTGTTTTAATTAAGATGGTATTGAATGGAATTAAATATGTGTTATAATACATATAATAATATATATTTAAAAAGGAGTTTAAAATGGTTGCATATGCACAACAAGAGATGGTTGGTATTACGGAGCTTTCAAAATCTTTAAGTGGATATATCGAAAAGGTATCTTCTCATGCTGTTGAGAAACTTGCTGTTGTAAGGCATAATAAACCTGAAGTAGTTATTTTAGGTATAGCAGAATATGAGAGAATGAAAGAGCTTCAAGATTATTTGGAAGATTTAGAAATTGCTCAAATTATTAAAGAGAGAGTATTGGACTCTAAAGAGCCACTAAAAATGCTTACAGAGGATGATTTACAAGAGTATCTAAAAAAACGAGGGGTTATCAATGTATAACATTGAATTTCACCCAAAAGTTTTTGAAGATGATTTTGATGAATTATCTGATGAAGTTTTAGAAGAGGTCTTATTGTACTTTCAAAAATACAAGCAAGATCCTTTTAAATATAGTAGTAAACTTTATAATCTTGGCAAGTTAAATTTAGAAGGCTATCGAAAAACTTATGTTGCTAATGCCACATATCGGATAGTTATCAAAATTGAAAATAATATTGCTAAGGTTGTTGAAGTTGTGGCTGTAGGAAAAAGAGAAAATAAAGAAATTTACTTAGAAGCTTTCAATAGAATAAAGAAATAATACTTACTTTAAAAATCAAATATACAACTTGTTTAAAATTGTAAAATCTGATTAGCTTCAGAGGGATTTTTATTGTAAAAATGTTGCTTCATATTGAAGCCAATCCACAAGGATACACGAAAGTCACTATCCTTGCGGATAGGTGTGTCCTTTTTTTACATATCAAAGGAGATATTATGACAACTTTATTAAAAACATTAACAACTTTAGTATTAAGTACTTTTCTATTAACAGGGTGTGCAATAAAAAAAGAAGATAGCTTGCCAATGAAAACGGTTAAACATGCTGCAAATACACCATTGTATGTAGGAGAAGTTGCAGAAAATGCACTTTTCTTTGTAGCTGTTTCTCCCATTATTGCTGGCGCTTTAGTTAAAAAAGGATTTGATACTTTAGTGTCATCAAAAGAAACCAAAATAGAAGATTAATCTTTTGTTTTCCCCTTTGGGGTTTTTAAAGCCTTTTAAGATAAAGGTTTTAAAAATTCCAAAAAAGAAGTTGAAAATATACAACTTCTTATTGTTCTAGGCTTGATAGGCTATTTAAGCATATCATGCTGCATATTCTGAAGCAATTTCCCATCTCTTATTGTTCTCGAAAAGTTTAGTTTTTATAAATTGCCTACCAGATTTCACCAAAGCATTTCCCCAACCTTGTTGAACAAAAGACAATAGTTCTTTATCGATACCAAAACTTTTTCTAACTGTATCCGAATCTGCAATACTTGTATTTAGTATGATTTGCATATAGAAATTTTTAAGAAATTCAGGTGGAAAATGGTCTGCTGATTGTGAAGCAACGATAATCCCTAAACCAACACCACGAGCCTCTGTAGCAATTCGGTTAAGATAAGAGTATGGATCATTTTTTTCTCTCGAACTACCTGCAATTAATTTACTTTCGTCAACCATTACAAAGGTATCACATTTATTTCCTCTGTTTTTGTTTTTTCTTGCTGCATACTCACCACGGATTTTACAAGCATTAAAGACTTTCCCTAGCCAAATATCAACAATAAATCTTTGAATCTTAACGTCTAAACCGCTAATATTAATAATATTTAGACCTGGTTTTACAGGAGGTCTTTTTGAGTGAAAAGTTCCTGCGGACACTAAAGCATTAATATAAGATGCCATTTTTTCGATTGTTCTTAAGGCTTCTTTTGAAGCATATTTTGTAAAATCAATTTTATACTTTTCAAACCATTTTTCTGTATTGAATCTGGCTATATCCTCTTCTTTAAATGAGTTTTTCCCGTCCTCTTTGTACTTTTTAAATGATTCATCAATTTTATCATTTATCTTTTGAATACTGGTTTCGATTTCGCTTTTCTCTTCACTTTCAGCATTTACAGATAAAAGCCTATCTTCAAGCGCTTTAAGATTAATTAAAAGAGGTTTTAT
This sequence comes from Arcobacteraceae bacterium, assembly GCA_041672515.1. Taxonomy (GTDB): domain Bacteria; phylum Campylobacterota; class Campylobacteria; order Campylobacterales; family Arcobacteraceae; genus Marinarcus. The sequence goes on along the minus strand of JBAYZM010000152.1, from coordinate 2,583 downwards.
TTCTCTTGAAAACTCTTTTGTAATGCTATCTTCTTTTGGCATTCCTCTATTAAAATGTATCTTGATTTGCTCAATTAACTCAAGTGTATTTTCAAGCGATGGTAATGTTTTAGTCCATGTTTCAATTTCATTAAAAACGATTCCTTTCATTAGATATGTATCATTAAATAAATACATTAAATAATCTTTTTGAATAGTACCCATGTTAGGCAAGAAATTCTTTTTAATTATTTCAATTAATCTTTCAACTTGAACCTTTGGGCCACTGTTTTGGATTTTGAATCTTATCTCTGTTAAAGCTTTGCTCTCTATTGTCTCAGGAGCTTCAATAAAAGCCTTTATCTCTTCTTCTGTAGCGCCTGTATCAAACTCAAAAGGATTGATACCATATTCGCTATTCCAAGCAGTAAATTCAATATAATTACCCATTGGATTGCCATTGGCATCTTCAATAATCATATCTCCTTTTAAATCAAAAAGATAAATATGTTTTTTTGCGAACGTTAAATATCTGGCTATTTGTTTTAATAAAGTCGTTTTTCCGGCTCCCGAAGTAGCTGTTATCAGCAAATGAGGATTTATACTCTCATTTGCATCAGGATTCCAGCAAATTGGTGGGGTGTCTTCTCTGTTTGCGTGAGCGCCTAAGGGAAAGTTTTTGTTTAATAAATTCAATGGTGCCGACAATATAAATCCTTTTTATTTTTTTGGGAATTTTAAATCAAAAACCCACTCTTCGCAATTCTTTTTCTGGTTGTATCCCTCTACTAATAAAACATTTGCATCGTATGATTTTTGTGTTTTACTTAAAAAACCAGTAAATAAATAACCTCTTTTTTTTGAAAGAATCTTTCTAAGCGATTCTCTCCTGTCTTCTGTTGTAAATAATTCAATACCTCTATAGGAAAAGAAGTTGTAAACATAGTTATCCCATAATGAAAAGTTGCATCCACCATTTTTTCTAAAGTTCTCACAACTAAAATAAGCTAAAACTTCGCCATCTTTAGTAGTAAACTCTTTTTGAAAAACAACTGAATTACATTTAGGACAAGAACCAACTTTAATTGGTTCAGGCTCTGGATATTGCGCTAAAAATAAATCACATTTTGCTGTAGAACTAAAAATGCTCTCATTTAAAGGAACTTTATTTCTTGCTGCTATTGCTTTAACCAGTTTGATTTTAGATTCGCTCGGTTTTGCTTCATCTTCTTCATATCCAAACATTTTAAAACCACCATCAATGAGCATATTGATTTCAGTAAGTAGAGAATTTAAAGTAATTCTATTTTCTGAAACAGCTTCTATCTTTTCTTGCAACTCTTTAAGATATTCTAAATCAACTAATGAAGGAATGTTTTCAGTTAGCCATTTCATCAAAAACATTGCATTTTCTTGAGGATAAAGGATATTTTCATCTTCAATAACGACTTTTGAATTAATTAAATTTTTTACTATATCATCATGGTCACTGTTTGAGCCAATTCCATATTTTTCTAATATTTGAGTAATAAACCTTCCTATGCCATACCTACATGGGGTTCTTGCTCTACGAGTGTAAGGATATATATTTACAGAAGTTAGTATATCTCCAGGCTTTAGTTCTGGTAAAAAAACGATTCCTCTCTCTGTTGTATTTGAGTTTTTTGTGAGTTTTTCCATAAAAGATCCTGTAAGTTTTTCCCAATTCTTTTGCCCTTCTATTAAGTAGTTTGCCTCTTCTTTAAGCATATTGTTTCCTACTTTGATTTGGACTCTTGATTTGTCATAGACACTATTTCTCATTTGAGTAGATAGCGTTGTATAGAATATAAACTCATATAACTTAATTGCATTTTCTCTTTCTTTATTATTTTCAAAATGAATACTATTAAAGGCACTTGTCTTTTCTATATTTTTAGGAAAATATTCGCTTCTTAAAGACAATGGTATAATTGCATGTTGACTCCTGTCTGTTTTTAAATCTACAAATTTCCTTCTATATTGTAACACTTCATGTTCTTTGTAGTTCTGATTCAAAATAGTAATCATTTCTTCAACATAATCATCTTCGATATACCATCCATCTGTCTCATAATTGCTAATTAATTTTGCTTTAAATAATTTGTCTGCTAGTTTTGTTACATAGTCTGGCTGAAAACCAAATAAATAGAAACCACTATATTTAAGCAACGCATTCGTAAGTGGATGCTTAGGTGAGCGTTCAGCATCTTTAATAGGGATGTAGCTATCTACGATATGTTTATATTTGGAACTTTTTAACTCAGCTATTTTATCTTCAATTTCTTTTTGCATGTCTTCTTTAAATACAGTTGGATAACAAGCACTAAATTCTGCATCACCAATTCTATAATCAGAATAGATTCTAGTTATGTTGGATGCTATAAATTCTTGTATTTTTAATTCTCTCTCATACAAAGGAAACAGAGCATAGATTGAGTATAAAGTTAAATAGAAATTCTCACTCTCTTTAAAATATTTTTTATGAAATTTATCTATCCTATCTTTTTTATCTTCCCCGTAAGCATTTTTGTAGTCAGATGTTTTATAAAATTTTTCTTTTTTTTGATTAAGAATGATTTTTCT
>JBAYZM010000151.1:0-6062 GCA_041672515.1 Arcobacteraceae bacterium | reverse complement strand
AATAAAAAAAATGGATTAACATTACAATACAGTGCCAATGAATTATTAAGCAATGTTGAAACACTTAGCAGTGCATCGAACCAAGCAGCAGCAAGTTTAGAAGAGACAGCTGCTGCATTAGAAGAAATTACCAGTAATATTTCTAGTAATACTCAAAATGTTATTAAAATGTCTGGATTTGCCAATCAATTACAATTATCTGCTAATGATGGAGAAAAATTGGCTAATCAAACAACTATATCAATGGATGAGATAAATGTTCAAGTAGAAGCCATAAATGAAGCAATTTCGGTTATTGACCAAATTGCATTTCAAACAAACATTTTAAGTTTAAATGCAGCGGTTGAAGCAGCAACAGCAGGTGAGTCTGGAAAAGGATTTGCGGTTGTTGCAGCAGAAGTAAGAAATTTAGCATCAAGAAGTGCTGAAGCTGCAAAAGAAATCAAAACCTTAGTTGAGAATGCTACAGCAAAAGCCAATCATGGAAAAGAAATTGCAGATAAAATGATTCATGGATATCATGGATTAAATGGAAATATAATAAAAACTCTTGAACTGATTAAAGATGTAGAGAATGCTAGCAAAGAACAATATGCAGGCATTGAACAAATAAATAATGCCGTTTCCCAATTAGACCAGCAAACTCAGCTAAACGCCAACGTAGCAGCTAAAACCAAAGAAATTGCTATAAGTACACAAAAAATAGCTCAAATAGTTGTTGATAATGCTAATGAAAAAGAATTTTTAGGAAAAGATGAAACAGTAAGCCAATGAATCCAAAAAGTTGCGAAGCTACCTTGGTGGTTTTCTCAAAGAGAGTGCAAGCACAAGCTTACTTTGTCCACACAAAGTAAGAAAGAGGAAAGCTTTAGCTTTTCAAGACCCTATTAAACCCAACATTGTCTATAAAATAACCATCTAAAAACTCTTTCCCCCTCTTATTACCGCTAGACTCTAACACAAGGAATCCACATGAAAGTCATTGAACTTAGCCGTCAAGAATTTTTAGAATCAGCTCAAAGCATTGAAGATTATAAAAGTTTGACCTTTAGCAAACAATGCTTGGATTGGTGGGATGCTTATTTTAGTTGGACAAAATTTCCCCCATTGTGTTTAATCGATGAGGAAGAAGAACACTTGTGTTATCTGTTTTACAGCATTTCAAAAGACAATGAGTATTTGACCATTCATAACCTTTTAACCCCAAAAGCCAATCGCTTTAGTGGTTATGCCAAAGAGATACTCACTTATTTATTTCACAAAGTTTCACACCAAAACATTCAACGCTTTAAGATGTATTGCGTCTCTTCTTCTTTGTCGTTTTACTCTAAATTGGGATTGGAATATTGGGGAGTCAATGAACAAGGGCTGTACTATTGTGATTTTAAAATGCCCAAACACAGCATTGATGAAATACCCTTTATTGTAAAAAATTTTACCTTAGATGAGATAACCGACCACAACCTTTTGGAAATTTATGAAAAACTCAAAAGCAATGGCAGTGGTTTAGAAGATAAAAAACTGGCTGTTTTTGAAGCGTGTATTGATATTCTTCAAGAAAAATATCACTTTGAAGCCTTGTGCAAAAAAGTGGAAGAGATTACTCTAAAACTATAAAATTTCTTGTACTCGCCCTACTTCCCCACTTTGCAATCGCACTTTTATTCCATGAGGATGCGTGGGTGAATTGGTCAAAATATCTTTGACAACTCCTTGGGTTAGTTTACCCGTTCGTTGGTCGGCTTTTAAGACAATATTGACTTTCAAACCTTGTTTAATACAAAAGCGTTTTTTAGGATCCATTTTTTCTCTTTTACTCTATTTTTAATAAGCTGTTATCTTTTAATTCATACACGGTTGATGTCAGACTCTCTATAAAACTGGTGTGATGAGAGACAATTATCATCGATTTTTTAATGCTGTTAAGTAGCGCAATAATCTTCTCTTGACTTTGCCTATCCAGAGCATTGGTGGGCTCATCAAGCAACAAAATTTTGGGCTCTAATATTAAAAGCCCTGCAAGTGCTACAATTTTTTGTTCACCACCACTGAGTTCAAAAACTGTTCGCTCTTTTAAATGCATTATACCCAACTCTTCCAATAAAACCTGCGCTTTTTGAAGTGCCTCTTTTTGGGAAACTCCATTGGCTCGTAGTGAAAAAATGACATCTTCAATCACCGTAGGACAAAGAAAATGGTTGCTTACATCTTGGGGTAAGTAGCCAATATCATTTCGATAAGTTTTAAACGATTTGAGATTTTCCATTTTATGGTGAAAAACTTCTATATAGCCCGCGCTTGGTTTGATTAATCCTGCCATTATTTTTAAAAGTGTGCTTTTCCCACACCCATTGGCACCCACAATCGCAATTTTTTCTTCGTGTCCTAAGTTTAAAACAACATTGGCAAAAATTGTTGTATTGTCGTTGATATAGGTAATATTTCTTAAATTCAATGAACAACTCATACGACAAATCCTTTTATAATAACCACAGCTAACACCGCCACACACACCAATATATCCCCAAATAGTACCGTATTGGAGGTTAAAAGATAGATTCTGCCATTAAACCCTCGGCTTTGCATGCTGTATTGCAACTCTTGAGATTTTTTAAAGGCTTTTACAAACATCATCGCAAAAAGATTGCCAAAAGTTTGGTACGAATACAACGAAGTATTGGCACGAAATCCTCTGGCTTTTAGTGTATTTTTTTGATTTTTAAGTTCCAACATTAAAAACTCAATCATATTCAGTGTAAAATAAAAAACCGTAATAAATATAGGGGAAACTCTCAATGTATCTAATCCTCGAATAATATCATACCCATAAGATTTAAAAAACAACGCCGTTGTAAAGAGCAAAATGCAATTAATACGAACCAACAATTCCACTGCCATAAGATGATTTTGAAAAGCCACAAACAGCACCAAAAGCACAATAAAGAAATTCAATAACACCACTTTTTTTAAAATCTTAACAAGCTGTTTTCGTTCCAAAAAAAGCACGACTAAAATAGGTACGATGTAAAAATATTCCAATGAAGTAAAAGCAACTAAAAAAGAGTAAACAAGCGTTACGAGTAGCTTTAAAGCATCGTTATGCATTTTTTCTCACTCGTTTTAATCCATAAAAGAACAAAACAATCAATACTAACGATAAGCCCATATTCAAATATTGGTTCTGTTTTTCTTCTTTCAAAACCTCTTCTAACTTCTCTTTTGGGACTGTTTCAAGGAGAATATCTTTGCTAATAAGATGCCCACTTGAAGCATCAACCGTGATGTTTAAGGTAGGATACGAAGAGATAAATTGATATTTTCCTTCCTCATTTAGTCTATCTTCTGCCACGATTTTATTGTCATTTTTGACAGTGACTTTACACCCTTTACACGCATCACCCGAAGCAAAATAGGAGTAAATTTCCACGTTGTTATTTTCATGCGTTACAAAGAGATTCACTTTATGAGCCAACAAAGCAGTTGTTAAGAAAAAGCCCAATAAAACGAGTTTAAACACGTTTATCCTTTAAAATTTGGGGATAGACTTTTTGAATAAACAGCAATAAAAACATACTGACAAACCCTTCAACAATCATCGTGACAACATTAACGCCCATAATACTTAAAGCCGCATATTCGTACTCTTCTTTGGAAAAATATAAAATGAGTGTTAAAAAAAGTGTTGCAAAAAAAGTTCCTAAAAATCCCACTAAAAAAAATCGGATTTTTGGAGGAATGGTTTGAAACAAGCGAGTATGATACAAATAATAGACCATAAAAGCAGGCGTTGCCATAATAAACAAATTGACCCCTAAAGAAGCAATACCACCATAACCCAATAAAAAAGCTTGCAACAGTAAAGCTATAAAAATACTCACAAAACTGCTCAAACCTAAAATAATTCCAATAACCCCCAACAAAATCAGATGAATTTGAGTTACTCCAAAGGGAATATGAATAAAAGAAGCAATAAAAAACATCGCACTGCACACTGCTGCTATGGAGATACGTTCAGAATCCAATGTTTGAATCGCTTTATAAAAAGCAAACGCACTCAAAGCAGAAACAGCAAGTGTGGCTTCAAAGGTGAGTACACCGTCGGCTATATGCATATTAGTGTGCTTTTACCCAAATAAGAGCACCGTTTTCAACAGGGTATTTTTTTCCGTCGGTGTGTTGCATTTCGCCCTCAACAATAAGTGCTGCAAATCCCCACCACCCTTTGTGATTCATGGTAAAACTAAACTCTCCATTGGCATTGGTTTTAACCACTTGCGTAATATGTGCTTCGCTTGGAGCTTTTAGTCCAAACTCATTGTACAACTCAACTTCGACTTCGACGTTACTAGCAGGTTTTCCATTGTGTAAAACTACCCCTTGGAAACTGTTTCCTGCATACAAAGCAAAGGGTTTAATTGTGGGAATAATTTCATATTTTAATCCCAATGGTGCATCCCAACCCTCTTCTAAACCAAAAGCACTGACAATAAGTTTTGGAACATGCACGATAAATTTCTCTTCGGCAGGTTCAAAATAGGCTTTGGGTTGGACATGAAATATCTGCACACCGGGTGTTTTTACAGTGTAGTTGCCTTTCCATGCTTTGTGTTCAAATTTTGTTGTTTGAGTAAGCAGTAAAGGTTTGGTGCTGTTTTTAACAAAAAGTTCTGGTTTTTCCATGGTCATACCACTTTGTTCAAACGGGTGAATAAACGAAATATCAAATTCCAATGTTGTTTGCTTTTGGTCTTCTACGACATCATTATTAGCAATAAATGTTAAAAAATGGGCATTGGCATACAAACATAATGCCAACAGTGCTACTATTTTCTTCATCACTCTCCTTTTGTTTAAATTGAAGCCATTGTATTCTTAAACATTTTACAGTAAAATAAATTTTTCAATTTCTTATATATTTTTGGAACCCAATATGCAATCTTGTCCGTTTTGTCACTCAAAAAATCTTTACACGTTAAGCAATGGGTATTTTAAATGCAGTTGTTGCAAAAAAAAATACTCTTTAAAAAAAATAGCCACCGACCAAAAAGTCATTCAAGCCTTTTGCCAAAATATAACTGCCAGACAATGCCATAAAGAACTGCAACTCAATTACGTCACCGTACAAAACCGATACAAAAAACTGCGCCAATTTATCGTACACTACTTAGATGAACAATACAAACAAAAAAAAGAGCACAGTGAACAATACGATGAATACATCTACTTAAAAAGTAAAAACATCTACGAAGCCCAAAACTTTTTAACTTTTATTTATGACGCTAAAATTTACAATTTAATGTTGCCATCCTTGTATAAATTCAAAACTTACCACGAATCGCATAAGGAACTCAGTAAGTTTCTGTTTTTAAATAAAATAGCCAAATTGCAAAGTAAAACATCGATTATCAATGATTTTTGGAATTTTTTAGAAATATTTTTAAAAAAATATAAAGGGGTTGAAAGCAGTAATTTTATCTACTATTTAAAAGAAGCCGAGTTTAAATTTAATTATACCCAAGAAGAGCAAGTTACAATTTTGAGCGATGTTATTTAGTTTATAGGAGTGAGCAAGCAATATTAAACTTACTCACTTTTCAACGCTTTAAACCTACTCTTTAGGCATCACTTTAATGTCAACAATTTGGATTTCTTCCAAATTCCACACATTGCCTTTAACGTATGGCTCATTGCTTAACCATGCTTCAAACTCTTCTTCAGTGTCAAAGTTGGTAATAACCGTTGAACCTATCATTTTTTCTTCTTCTATCATGGCACACGCCGTAATAATTTTTCCACTTTTCATCAAAGCTTGTGTTGCTTTTACATGAGCTGGTCTTGCTTGCATTCTTCGCTCTTGAGCATCTTCGTAATCGTAGGCTATGACTAAATATTGCATTGGTTTTCCTTGTTTTTAATTGGTTTTAATTTTTACTTTATATTATATTTAATGCGAATAAAAAAGTAAGGGGATAAATAAGCACGTTCATGTATCGATATAAAAATCCCATTTTAACATTTACTGGCATAACATCTTCCAGTTTTTTGCCTTCACTTAATTTTTT